>JAHFTI010000111.1 GCA_023265535.1 Opitutaceae bacterium | reverse complement strand
GGCGCCAGGACACACTTGCGCACGGGCTTGCCTGCGTAGCGCGCCAGGATGGCCGAGGCCTCATAGGCGCGCAGGGTCTGGGCGTTCCACCAGCCATCCTCCATGATCACCGTCATGGGGCCCGAGGTCGTGCCCGAGGTGGACTCGTACTCGTAGCGCTTCTCCTGCAGGCCCCGCTCGATCTCACGGTAGTCCTGGAAAAAGGCCTGATGGCCGCGCTCCACGATCTCGCGCTTCGAGAGCACGGGCAGGCTGTGGTAATGCCTCCACGCGAGCGGGCCGTCCGCCAGGGGATGGCGGGCGCCGTAGAGCGGGCTCAGGCCGTAGATCCGGCGAATCTCGGCCTCGAGGGGCTCCGGCACAACATCCCCGGTCACCGTGCTGAGCACGGTGGGAGCATTGGCAAAACGAGGCGCTGTCATCATCGCGCAGCAAACGCTTGCGCCGCCCGATGTCAAATGCCGGCGCCGCGGCGCTGCAGGTACAGGAGCAGCGCGCAGAGCGTGAGGCTGTGCGTGATGCCGCCCTGCGTCACCAGGCGCAGCACCTCGTCGAGCGGGGCGACGCTCAACTCAAGCTCCTCGTCGGCATCCCAGTCCAGCGCATGCAACGGCTCCACATCCTCCACCAGCACGGCGTGGCAGCGGTTGCTCTGGATCGCGGGGTTGGGATGGAGCGACCCCAGCAGCGAGGCGCGCCCGCCGCCGTAGCCGGTCTCCTCGGCGAGCTCGCGCACCCCCGTCGCCACGGGATCCTCGCCGGGCTCCATGACGCCGCCGGGCACCTCGAGCGAAAAGTCGTTGGAGCCGTAGCGGAACTGCCGGACCAGGACCACCTGCCGGTCGCGGGTGATCGCCACCACGTTGACCCAGTCCGGCGCCTGCATGCAGATGAACTCGCGCTCCGTGCCGCGCACCGGATGGTGAAAGGTCACACCGCACACGTCGATCACCCGCGTGCTCGCGATCAGCCTGCTGCCCCGGCGCTCCCAGCGCGCCGGCCCCCCGCCTGGTTCCGTGCTCATGTATTTGGAAATTGGATACGAAAAAGGCCTCCCGACGGGTGTCGTGGAGGCCTCAATGAAAGGGTCGCCGCGGGGCTTACTTCTTGGCGGGCAGCTTGATCTTCTGGCCGATGTGCATCTTGCTCCAGTTCACGCTGGGGTTGACAGCCTGGAGGTCGGCGAGCGAAACGCCGTTGGCCTTGGCAATCTTGATGCCGGAGTCGCCCTGCTTGACCAGGTACTCGCCGGGACCGGCCACGGGGGCCTCGCCCTTGGCACCCTTGACGGGGGCGGCGGGCTTCTTGACGGACTCGGCGATCTTGGTGACTTCCGTGCGGAGGTCGCCGATCATCGTGCCGATCTGGTTGACGGCATCCTGCGTCTGGGTGGTCAGCTTGCGGATGTCGCTGTTGGCCTTGTCGACAGAGGCGGAAACCGAGGAAACTTGGGACTCGATGCCGGAGATCTTGGCGACCTCAACGGCCTGGGTTGCGAGCTCCTTCTGCGCATTGGAGGCCTTGACGAGGGCGATGCTGGCAAGCAGCAGCGCAACAACGCCGGCGATGAGGCCTGCAACCGGCATGAAATTGGAGTTTTCGCGGGAGGAAATGGTTTCCATGTGAAGAAAAAGGTGAAAGCAGAGTGCTAGTAGTTTCGCCTCCTGAAGCAAGCAGAGATTAACCACATCTGATTGTTCAGCGATTTCCGCCGCCTCCTATTCAAGTTGCAAGACATTGTCGTGCGGCACATTGCAAAATTGTCACAGATGTCGCCATGGCGCTGCGATACGGGACCCCGCCGACGGGCGCATAAATGCCCCAATCAGGCCTTCCGCCGGGGCTGGAATGCAAAAAGACTTCCCCCTTCCGAAGCAACGATCTATTCCCGGGCTATCCATGAGCCTGTTCCTCTCCACGCTGATCGTCGGCCTCCTTCTCTTTGCCTTGGGGCTGGCCCTCCTCAGCAACCACTCGATCGTGACCTCCACGCTGAAGGGCTTTCCGCGCTCCAACACGGCCACGGTCCTGCTCTTCGGCAGCGCCGCGCTCTGGTTCCTTTACAATATCTGGCACCTCTCCATGGCCGACTTCGGGGAGTTCCGCGTGCTGCTGTTCATCTTCTTCTCCATTGTCGCGCTCCTCTCCTTCTTCTACGTGCCCGACTTCCTGGCCGTGCGCGGCCTGGCCTCGCTGATCCTGCTTGCCGCAGGCCCCCTGCTTGCCTCCGCCTTCATGCGTTATGAGCTGCCCCAGCGCCATGCGCTGGTGGGCCTCGTCTATGTGCTCATCTTTGCGGCCCTCTGGCTGGGCGCCCAGCCCTGGCGCATGCGCGACTTCCTGGAATGGCTGTTCCGTGGGACGGGCCGCAGTCGCGTGGTGGGTGCCTGTGCCGCCGTCTACGGCCTGGTCCTCGTCGCGATCTCCTTCACCTATTGAGCAACCCCACCGCCATGTCAGGCGCCGCCTCCCCGTCTCCCGCTGTGCTCATGGTGCTCGCCGGCCCCGCAGGCTCCGGCAAGACCACCCTCTGCGACCGAGTCGTCGCCGAGGTCCCGGGCTTCTCCCGCGTCGTCACCGCCACCACGCGCCCGCCGCGCGAGGGCGAGGTCAACGGTGTCAGCTACCATTTCCTGTCCGGCGAGGACTTCGACGCCCGCGTGAACGCGGGCGCCTTCCTCGAATGGGCCTGGGTGCATCGCAAGCACCGCTACGGCACCCTCTCCGAGGCCATCCTCGGGCCGCTCTCGACCGGCCGCAGCCTGATCATCAACGTCGACGTGCAGGGCGTTGAGAACTTCCGCCGCGCAGCCGCGCTCAACCCGCTGCTCAACTCGCGCATGACCACCGTCTTCATCGACGTGCCCATCGAGGAGCTGCGCGTGCGCCTCGCAGGCCGCGGCACCGACGGCGAGGAGGAGATCAACCGCCGCATGCAGACCGCCGAGCACGAATACCGCGCCAAGCACCTCTTCGACCACCTGATCACCAGCTCCGACCGCGAAAGCGACTTCCGCGCCCTCCTGGCCATCCTGGAGAAGGCCCGCCTCAAGGCGGCGGCCGGCCCGGCATACTGAGCGCACAGGCACCGGGACGCCCCCGCACGGCCCCGCTTGTATCCAAAATCAGGTGACAGGCCAGGAGCCTGGGCGCGGCGGCGACCGCGGCCTCCCCGGGGCCGCCCCCCCGGAACTCCGATTCCGCCGCCGCGGAGGCGCGCGGCCTTCTCACCCCAATCTCCCTGGCACGCGCACGCAGGTCGAAGCGGCCCGGGCCCCGCGGGCCGGTGCGGTCAGGGAGCACCTGCACGCGACACTCCTCGCTGGCGTCCCCAAGCCCCTGCCCGGCTGCCTCAAGCTGCAGCCCCGCACAGGCCTCGTCGAGGCGGTCGATGGCGCGGTCGGGCAGGCGTGTGGGACAGCGGGCGTCCATGGGCATGTCAACGGCGGCCGCAAGCGCCTCGTCGCTGATGCTCACCTGGTGGTGGACCTCAAGCCCCGGCCGCAGGGCCTCCAGGATGCGCAGGGTCTGTTCGCGATCAGGCTCCCCCACCTCGAGCACCGTGAAACGGCGCGCCAGGGCGGGATCCTCCTCCGTGATGCGCCCCCATTCGGCACCCGTGCTGGCTCCCATGCAGATGATCTCCCCCCGCGCCAGGGCGGGCTTGAGCAGGTTGGCGGCGTCCAGTCCCCCCTCGCTCCGGCCCGCCCTGAGAAGGAGGTGGATCTCGTCGACAAAGAGCACCACGGGCCTGCCACCGTCGCGCAGGCGGCGAAGGAGTGCCGACACGCGCCCCTCAAAGTCTCCCCGGTAGGAGGTCCCGGACAACATGGATCCCAGGTCCAGGGAAAGCACCGTCGCCCCCCGGAGCGACGCGGGGACGGCCTGCCGGGCGAGCACCTGCGCGATGCCCTCGGCAAGCGCGGTCTTGCCCACCCCCGGGGGACCGGAGAGCAGGAGGTTGCGCTTGGTCCTGCGTGAGAGGATCCGCAGGGCGCACAGGATCAGCTCCTCGCGACCCACCACGGGATCGAGCCGGCCGGCCCGCGCCTCTGCGCAGAGGTCGCGGCACCACGAGGGGTCGCGCGAGCTCACCGTGCTCCCCCCGTCGCCGCCGCCACGCCCCCGGGGGCGGGCACCGCCGCACCCTCGGCAGAATCCGTCGCGATGGACGCCGAAAGGTAGGCCACGAGATTGCGCTGCGTGCTCTGCCTGCTGCGGCTGCGGAAGGCGTGCCCGAGGACAGGGATGTCCCCCGCGAGAGGCACCTTCTTCACCGACTCCGTCTCCGAGGTCCCCGCAAGGCCGCCGAATGCGAGGGTCTCCCCGGCGCGCAGGAACACGGTGTATTCATATTTCTGTGACGTCACCACGGGCACGTCCACCGTGTTGAGGCGCCTGAAGCCCTTCAGCACGCCCACCTCGATGCGCACCGACAGCCGTATCCTCGGCACCTCCCCCGGGCCGCCCTCGAAGAGCGTGGGCACCAGGTTGATCGTGGTGCCGATGCGGCGGATGGTCACCTGCGCCTGCGTGGTCCCGAAGCCGCCGTCCGCCGCGCCGTTACTGATGCTGTTCGCCGAGACAAAGGGCTCCTCGTCGCCGACCGAGAAATAGGCCTCCCGGTTGTTGGCGACGACCACCGTCGGATTGTTCACGAGCTTGCTGCGGTCGTCCGTCTGGAGCGCATGGATCTGGAAGCGCAGGGTGTCCGCACCCAGCAGCACGCGGTCCGGCATCGCGGTGGCACGCACCCTGCCCAGGTCCAGCTGCGTGCTGATGTTGCTCATGGTGATGTTGGGCTGGTAGCCCGACGGATCGAGTCCGAGCACCAGCTTGGGATCGTGAATAGTCTCGAAGAAGCGCGCCTCGATGCGGATCTGCCTCACCGGCTTGTCCACGATGCGCAGGTACTCCTCCACGTGCTCATGCTGGCGCCGGGTGGCCGTGACATAGAGGGCGTTGGCGTCCGGCAGGTAGAGCACCTTGCCCTCGCGCCCCGAGGCCTTCTGCGCCGGCGCCTGCTCGGAACCCTCGCCGCGCACCGGACGCTTGTCCTCCTGCTCGGGCATGCGCCCGTCCCTTGCCAGCTGCGAGGGAGGCAGGCCGACCAACTCGCGCAGGTCGTCCATGATCTTCTGCGTCTGGGGCGTGAAGACCAGCCCGCCGGAGGACTGCGCCTCCGCGCCCTGCGACTGGGCTCCGACCGCATTGAAGGAGTTCTGGGAGGACTTGTAGCTGTCCAGGTTCGTGTGCCGCAGATGGTAGGACTTGGACACCAGGGCGCCCGAGGCCTCGCGGTCAAACACCCAGACCCCGCCCCTGAAATGCATCGTGAACCGGTAGCGCTCCGCGAGCAGGCACAGCAGCTTCCAGGGGCTCACCCGCGTGGAAAGCGTCACCGCCTCCGGAAATTCCTCGGCGGCCGGGGCGATGAAATTCATGCCCGCGGCGCTCGCGATAAGGTTGATCGCCGAGGCGAGTCCCGCCTCCTGGACCGGTATGCTGGCGGGCGGCAAGCCCTCCAGCCGCGCCCGCTCCGCCGCCTCCTCCGAAAGCGGCACGGGCACCCGGGCGGCCGCCTCCGCCGCACCCTCCTTTCCCACCTGCTCCACGCAGGCCAGGATCGCCGAGGCATACTGCGCGGGCGTTTCCGGGGCGGGTGTCGTGCCGGGCATGCCGGAGGCGCCGGCCTCCTCACCGGCGAACAGCGGACACGGGACACAAAGGGGAAGGAGCGCCGCCAGCAGCGCGTGGCGGACGATGCCGCGGGATCGTGGTGTGTTCATCATGATGAAAGTCCTCAGCCGCGCATCTGCCTCGCGATATCCCCCAGCAGGCTTGGGTAGGGCAGGAACATCGCCAGGATGATCAGCCCGATGATCAGGCCGCAAAGCGCGAGCAACGGCAGCTCGAGCGCCCTCGGCAGCAGCGTCAGCCGCAACTCGGCCTTCTCGTCCATCTCCCGCACCGCGCTGCGAAGCAGCGGTCCGAGCTCCCCACCCTCCAGGCCCACCTCCATGCGACCCGCCAGGCGCATGCCCTCCTCGCCGAGCAGGTGCCTCTCTGCAAGGAAGGCCTCCTCCACTGTCTCGCCACGCGTCACGCGGGCATAGGTGCGCAGGAAAAAGTCCTCCACCAGCGCATTGCCTGCCGCCGCCGCGGAGAGGTGAAAGATGTCGCGATTGTTGGCCCCGCCCTGCTTCAGCAGGACAAAGACTCCAAGCGAACGGGACAGGGCCCTCGCCATCAGGATCGGCCCCACAAACCAGGCTCTCACCACCCCGCACTGGAATCGCCTGGAGCGAAGCAGGGCCCGTCCTCCGAACACCAGGGTCACGCACAGGGCACAGGCCAGCAACGCGCTGGGCAGGGCATGGTCGATGAGCAGGCGCGCGAACTCATAGAAGGCCTGTGTCAGGGGAGGCAGCTTCGCGCCCATGGCGCGGAACAGCTCGACCATGGGTGGCAGCGCCTTGAGCTCCAGGATGACCGCCGCCCCCAGAGCCATCACCAGCAGGGTCACCGGGTAACTGAGCGCACCCGCCAGCTTCCGCCCTACGCGGGCGTCATTTTGCAGCGAAGCCGCAAGCTCCACGAACAAGGCCCCGGCCTCTGCCATGCAGGACTTCGACGCTGCGCGCGCCAGGGCCACCTGCGACTCCGCAAACACCTCGGGGACCTCCGCCATGGCAAGGTGCAACTCCACGCCGCGCGCCACCCTGAAGGCCAGCAACCCCACCACTCCGCGCATGCGCGGGGTGCGGGCCTGCCGGGCCGCCATGCCCAGCGCCCCGGAAAGGGGCATGCCCGCCTTCAGCGCACAGCCGAAGCCCTGGAAGAAGTCGGCCAGCTCCGAGGAGGACACCGGCCTGCCCGCCCTCAGCCCCGCGAAGGCCGGAAGGCCGCACGGCAGGGCCCGCTCATCCTTGTACAGGCCCAGCCCGTAATGCGCCGCCTCGCGCAGCGGTCCCTGCACCAGGACCGTGCGGGGCGCCGCCCCGCCCATTCCCGGGCGTTGCACCTCGAAGGCCTGTGTCTGCCAACGCTTCCTGTCCCGGGTATTCATGAGGGTTTCCTCCAGTCAAAATCGCCCCACACCGACTGCCATTCGAGCGCCTCCTCGAGGGAACTCGCCCCCTCCGCCACCAGCTGCAGCGCCGCCTGGAAGACGTTCGGAAGCCCCTCGGCCGCCATCCATTCCTCGAAGGCCCTGGAACGGGCGCGCTGCTCCACCAGGCGCACCACCTCGTCCACCACCGGAAGCACCTCCACCGCCGCCACCCGCCCCTTGTAGCCGCGGCGGCACTGGGGACAGCCCTGCGGCGAGGGAACCCAGTGGGTCTCCGGACAGCGCATCGAATGCCTGCGAAACAACTCCTGCTCCGCCTGCCCGGCGCGGCGCTCCACGCGGCAGCGCGGACAAAGCCTCCGCACCAACCGCTGGCTCTCCACCAGGGTCAGCGCCGAGGCAAGCATGTCGGGGTTGACGCCCATGTCGACGAGGCGCTCCAGGGTGCGCGCACACGAAAGGGTGTGCAGCGTGGCAAAGACCACGTGTCCGGTCAGGGCCTGCCGCACCGCCGTCTCCGCCGTCTCCCGGTCGCGCACCTCGCCAATGAGTCCGGCATCCGGGTCCTGCCTGAGGAAACCCTTGAGCAGCATGTCCCACGAGACGCCCCGGTGGGGGTCCAGCTCCGCCTGGTTGAGGCCCTCGAGCTCGTATTCGATCGGATCCTCCATGGTCATGATGTTGCGCGTGGGCGCATTGAGGGCCGCCAGCACCGAGAAGAGCGTGGTCGTCTTTCCCGAGCCCGTGGGACCGCACACCAGGATGAGGCCCTGCGGGCTCGACGCCGCCCTCATCATGAGGCGCGCCTGCCAGGCGGGCAGGAGCTCGCCCAGCGCGGGAACCCGCCCCCTGCGCGGGAGCAGGCGCAGCACGAGCTTCTGGCCGCGCTTTCGTATCGGGTAACTGGATACGCGTGCCCCCACGACCGCCCCCGCGTGCAGTATCGTGCAGCTGCCGTCCTGCGGCAGGAAGCGCTCGGAGGGCAGGCCGGTCAGCTCCTTCGCCGCCCCCACCACCGACTGCCCGAAGGCAGCGCCCATCTCGAGCCACTCCTCCATCACGCCGTCCACGCGCGCCCGGATGCGCGCGCCCTCCACGCCCGGCTCGATGTGGAGGTCGCTCGCCCCGCAGGCCACCGCCGCCGAGAGCTCGCGCAGGAACACCTTCGCCGGGTCCCGGTCCGGCCTGCGCGGGTCGTAGGCCTCCAGCTCGGCCACCTGCGCCTCGCCGATCACGATCTCCCCGGGCGTGAAGCCCTCTGCGCCCCGGCGCGGGGCGGCCTGTATCCTGTTTTCAATCACAATGCGCGAGCGCCCCCCGCCCACTGCCGGCCCCGCCGCCCCTCCATCCGCGCGCACCGCCGTCCGCAGAACGCGCACGCGCCAGCCGTCTCCAAGCTCGTTCAGGAGCCGGTCCCCCGCCTGCCCCGGATCCCCGCGCGTCGCCGCCACCCAGAGGCTGCGGCCCTGCGCGGCCACCAGGGACAGCCCCGCGGGCAGCGCCGCCGGGCAGCCCGCCTTCTCCGGCTCGGGCAGCACCAGGCCCGCCAGGTCCGCAACGGGTCCGCGCGCCAGCACAAAGTCCACCGCCGCCTCGTAACCCTCGGGCAGCCGCCCCTCCTCGCCCGCCCCGTTTCCCAGCCGCTCCCTCAGGCGCCCCTCCTCCCCCGGCTCGTGGGGAAAGTACTCCAGCAGGAACTGCAGAGCAGCCCTCGGGCCGATCGGCCTGATGAATCGCTCCGGGAAACGCCCACCCGGGCTGCGGCGGCACCCGGCCCCGACGCGGCCCTCAGGGCCGCCCTCCCTGCACGCCGCCTGCGTTTCCTCCAGCCTCGACTGGTAATCCTCCACCCCCAGCCGCACCGGCTGAAAGCACCAGGCAGGCAGCGGCGGAGCCACCTCCATGGGCCTGAAGTGCCCGAGCACCAGCACGGGGCCGCAGGCACCCACCGGAACCCAGGGCTCGCCGTCCGCAAACGGATCCCACCCCTCGCGCGCCATCCAGCGCAGATAAAGCACCAGCAGCTCCGCCGTCATCGGCCTCTCCGCAAGCTGCACCGGGTAGACGGGGCAGCAGTCGGGACCCGCCTGCGCCTCCCCTCCCTGTCCCCCCTGCGGCGGACAGGCCGGCAAGGCCTGAACTCTTTCCCTGGAGCCCATGTTCATCGGTTCCCCAGGAATTCCGGCAGGGTGTACACCCATTCCTCGCAGGTGGACTCCTCCGCCTCCGGTTCGCTCAGGAGCAGCACCAGGCGTCCTGTATCCAGCGACTTGATACGCACCACCACGCCCGGGGCGGCCCCGCCCGGCGACGCCTGCAGGGGGATCTCCTGCCCCACCTGGCACACCCGCCCGCCGAGGAGCAGCAGGGACCTGCCCTCCACCCGCACCACCCCGCGCACCTGCTCCTCAAGCTGCCTCTTGAGCCGCTGCACCCAGTCCTTCCTCACGCGCACCGCGACGGGCCTGGCGGAACCCGCCGCCCTCGCCTGCTGCAGCGGGTTGCGCGGCAGCTGCACCGGCTCGCACTCCTTCAGCGCCTGCGGGCCCAGCTTCTCCCAGGCTGGCTCATCGGAGGCGGCACCCTGCGCCACCTCCGCAAGGCCGGCCGCACACAGCAGACAGAGAAACGCGATCCGCTGCCACACGCCCAATTTCACCTGCCGGCTCATCGTTGCACCACTCCTTTCCGCTCCGAGCTCTCTCCGCTCAGCGGCTGGCTCAGCATGGCCCGCAGGCTGCAGTTGGCTCCTCCCGCCGAGGCCAGTTCCCAGGCCTCCACGCGTGCGTAGGGGAAGCTCTGCTCCGCCTCACCCAGCC
>JAHFTI010000110.1 GCA_023265535.1 Opitutaceae bacterium | reverse complement strand
GGCGATGGAGACGATCGCATGCGCATCGAGGGCGGCCTTGAGATCGCGAACCTCGCGCATGGAGGAGGCGATGCGCGCCTCGGCCCGCTTGCGCTCCGAGATGTCCACGGCGATTCCAAGGAAGCCCGTGATACGGTTCATCGAGTCGCTCAGGGCGGTGACGGAAAGCACCACGGGCAGGCGTGAACCATCCTTCCTGATGTAGGACCACTCAAACTCGTTGGGGAGGCGGCGGCGGCAGCGCGCCACAAAGACCTCGAAGCCGGGCTGCAGGTCTATGTGCAGCTCCTGCGAAAACTGGCGCGCTCGCTCGGCCACCTCGGAGGCGTCATGGAAGAGTGCGGGGGACTTCTTGCCGACCATCTCCTCGGCGGTGTAGCCAAGCATGCGTTCGGCGCAGGGGTTGAAGATGGTGATGAGGCCCTGGGCATCGGTGGCGATGAAGGCATAGCCGGCGTTGGCCATCACGGCGCGATGCAGCTCGCTCACCTCATGAAGCTTGAGGTTGGACGCGGTGATTTCCCTGTTGGAGCGCTGCAATTCCTCCTCGCTGCGCCGCAGGTCGGCAGTGATGCGCTCGGCACGCTCCTGCACGCGCTGTTTCAATCCTCCGAGCTGGGCCACGAAGAGGACAAGCAGAAGATCGAGCAGGAGGGTCACCAGCAGGATGAGCACCGGCATGTCATGGCCATTGCGCCCCTCGAATTCCGGCAGCGACTGGAAACGCAGGGTCCACACCTGCCCCGCCACCTCGATGGGAACATGGTGCACGAAAGCGGAATCATGGCTGCTGAGCCGGGCGGGAAGCTCCTCGCGGCTGTCGTAGAGCAAGGCCTCGGGCACGGTGTCGACGCCCACAAACACCGCGAAGCTCACGAGATGGTCGCCCGAGTCGCGCACGCTGCGCATGAGTTCCTTCACGCGGAAGGGGCTGTAGACGAAGCCTCGGAGGGCCTCGCGGCGCTGGTCCACCGTGTGCAGGGGCGTGGCGGAGCGATAGACGGGAACGAAGATGAGAAGGCCGGGCTGGATGTCGTGGCTGGTCTCCTGCACAAGGGTCACCCGCCCGGTCATGCTGGGCCGTCCGGTGTCGCGGGCGCGCGACATGGCCTGCCTGCGCGTGCTTTCGGACCACATGTCGTAGCCAAACGCGCGCAGGTTGCGCCCCTCAAAGGGCTCGAGGTAGAGGATGGAAGTGTACTCGTTGCGGATTCCCGCGGGCTTGATGTCGAAGGAGGGGAAGCCTTCGGCACGCACCCTTTCGACGAAGGCGTCGCGTTGCCCGGCCTTCACCCACTCGGCGTATCCGATGCCCTGCACACCGCCGAAGAGACGCTGCAGCGGAAGGGCGAATTCGCGCCAACGACGGCGCACCGTGGGGGAATCGAAATCAAAGAGTTCCGAGCCGGTGACGAGCACGGACTCATATTGCTCGATGCGATTGCGCACCGAGTTGGCGTTCACGTCGGCGATGGCCTGGAAGCGCTCCCGGGCCCCGTCGTGAATGTTGCTGTCCGCCAGGGACCAGATCAGCCAGCTCAGCGGGATGAGCACGCAGAGCAGCAGCCAGACGGGCAGGCCGAAACGCAGGTCCCCCCAGGCACTGCGCCACTTCGATTGAGGCGACGGTCCAGTCTGTTCAGCAGGAACGGGCACTGGATCAGTCGGATCCGGTTTCATGAGGCACGAGGAGGAGGGGTATGGGGTAAAGACGGGGTACCAGGGGTGTTAATCGGCCTTTCCCCCCCCCGGGCGCAGGGATATTTTGCGCCACAAAAAAACCGGCGCCCCCGCCCGCCGCCATGAAGCGGGGACAGGGACGCCGGTCTTTCGTGAACACACTACACTACTACTGGTATTCCTACCAAATGCGGATGCGCTCGGCGGCGGGCTTGTAGAGCTTGTCGCCGGCGCGGATGCCGAAGGCCTCGATGAAGGCGTCGGAGTTGATGACGGGGCCGTTCGCACGGAACTGCGAGGGGGAGTGCGGATCGGTGAGGAGGCGCTTAAGCAGCTCGGCCTCACGGTACTTGCGCTGCCAGACCTGGGACCAGCCCATGAAGAAGCGCTGTTCGCCGGTCAGGCCGTCGATGACGGGGGCGGGCTTGCCCTTGAGCGAGATACGATAGGCCTTGAAGGCGATGGCGAGGCCGGAGAGGTCGGCGATATTCTCGCCGAGGGTGAGCTCACCGTTGACGAACTTGCCGGGCAGGGCCTCGTAGGCGGAATACTGGGCCACGAGCTTGTTGGTGAGGGCCTTGAAGGCGGCCAAGTCAGCGGGGCTCCACCAGTTGCGCAGGTTGCCATCGCCGTCGTACTGGCTGCCCTGGTCATCGAAGCCGTGGCTGATCTCGTGCCCGATGACGGCACCGATGCCGCCATAGTTCACGGCGTCATCCGCCTCGGCATTGAAGAAGGGGGGCTGGAGGATGGCGGCGGGGAAGACGATCTCGTTGAGGCCGGGGTTGTAGTAGGCATTGACCGTCTGCGGGGTCATGCCCCACTCGGCGCGGTCGAGGGGCTTGCCCAGTTTGGAGAGATTGCGGGAATACTCCAGGCGCTCGGAGGCCATGAGGTTGCTGATGAGGTCGTCGGCCTTGACCTGCAGGGCGGAGTAGTCGCGCCACTTCTGCGGGTAACCGATCTTGGTCATGTACTTGGCCAGCTTGTCCGAGGCCTTGGCCTTGGTCTCGGAGGTCATCCAGCTGAGCTCGCCAATGCTCTGGCGATAGGCCTCGAAGAGGTTGCCGACGAGCTCGTCCATGCGCTGCTTGGCGACGGGGCTGAAGTGCTTGTCCACGTAGAGGTGGCCCACGCTGTCGCCGAGGGCACCGAAGCTGCCCGCTCCCTCGCCGCTGATGACGGCGACGGACTTCTTCCAACGCGGCTTGTCCTGCGGGATGCCGGCAAGGGTCTTTCCGTGAAACTCGAAATGGGCCTGCTGGAAGGCGGCGGGGAGGCCGACCGCATACGCGTCGAGCAGCTGCAGGCGCATGTAGGCGCGCCAGACCTCGAGGGACTCGCTGTTGAGGAGGGCCACGACTTCCTTCGCGAACTCGGGCTGGCAGACATTGACGCGCTCCAGGCCGGGGGCCCCGAGGGCCTTGAAATAGGCGGCCCAGTCCAGGCCGGGGACCTGCTCGGCAAGAGCCTTGAGATCGAGCTTGTTGTAATTCTTCTCCGGATCGCGCAGCTCGACGTTGCTGCGCTGGGCTCGGGCCAGGCGCGTCTCCAGCGCGAGGATGCCGGCGGCCAGCTCGCCCGCCTTCGCCTCGCTGATGCCCGAGAGGGAGAGCATGCGGGTGGCGTAGGCCTTGAGTGCGTTGCGGGCCTCCACGAACTTGGCGTCCTCCTTGAGGAAATAGTCCCGGTCGGGCATGTTCAGGCCGGACTGGTAGAGCACCGCGAGGTATTCGGTGGACACCTTGTCATCCTGACCCACGAAGAAGGCGAACGGGGCGCGCACGCCGCGCTGCTGGAGATGGGCGAGGCCGAGCAGGAGTTCCTGGCGGCTCGCAACAACATCGATGACAGCCAGTTCGCGTGCAAGCGGAGTGATTCCCTTGGCCTCGATGGCGGCCACGTCCATGAAACTGCGGTGAAAGTCGCCGATCTTCTGGGCATCAGTGCCGGGGGCGTTCTTGCCGGCTGCGGCCTGTTCGATGATCGCGCGAATGCGCTCATTGGAGAGGTCGTCCAGGGCGGTGAAGGAGCCGTAGTTTGAGCGATCCGCAGGGATCTCCGTGCGAGCGAGCCAGTTGCCGTTGACCGCAAGGTAGAGATCATCCTGGACGCGCACCGACTTGTCCGCGTTGGCCGCATCCAATCCGGAGCACGGGGCGGCAAGGCTGGGCAGGGACGCGAGAAGGCCGAGGAAAGCAGCAGGGATGAGTCGTTTCATTCGGGGGCCGCAGTGCCAGCGTCAGGGCCCCTCCTCAATCCCAATGAGGCGAAAGCGGGCAAGCCTGCGACCAGTCCGAGCTCGGCTGCGTTGGGCACGCCGGGGGGTGACCTATAAAAATAGCAAAAAATCCCAGCCATTTGGGCTTCCCATGAACGGATACCGCACCCACAGTCGCCACGCGTCGACTTCGGCATCCCTAGCCTCCCGTTTCCCCAAAGGGTCAAGCAGTGGTACAGTGGTTTCGGAAATCCCGCAAGAGGCTCTGCTGAGCCTCTCCTGCAATAACAATGCCACATCCCAAAATCATCCAAGGCGGCATGGGCGTCGCCGTCTCCAACTGGCGCCTTGCCCACGCCGTGTCTCTTCAAGGTCAACTGGGTGTGGTATCCGCCGCGCTGCTCCCTGTCGTCCTGGCGCGTCGCCTCCAGCAGGGAGACCCCGACGGCGATGTGCGCCGCGCACTGGCTGCCTTCCCCGACCAGGCCAAGGCCCAGCGGGTCATTGAAACCTATTTTCGTGCGGACACGGACCTCGCCCCCACGCGTGCGGCCCTCGCCGCGATGCCGACCGTCAAGCCCGGCTCGACCCTCATCGACCTGATGGTGCTGTCCGGCTTCGTCGAGATCTGGCTGGCCAAGGAGGGTCACCAGGGAGTCGTCGGCATCAATCTCCTGGAAAAGATGCAATTGAGCACCCTGGGGCCGCTCTACGGCGCGATGATCGCGGGCGTGGACTACGTGCTCATGGGCGCCGGCATTCCGAAGGCCATACCGGGCGTGCTCGACCTGTTCGCGGCAGGCCAGGCGGCCCAGCTCAAGGTGGACGTCGAGGGCGCCCAGGCGGGTGAGGAGACCATCACGCGTCTCGACCCGGCCGAGTTCTGGAAGGGCACCCCGCCGCAACTCAAGCGTCCTCAATTTCTTGCGATCGTCTCGTCCGCCACGCTCGCGCTCAACCTCGCGCGCAAGTCCAGCGGCAAGGTCGACGGCTTCGTGGTCGAGGGCGACCTGGCGGGCGGCCACAATGCCCCTCCGCGCGGCCCGATGCAGCTCAGCCCCGAGGGCGAGCCGATCTACGGCGTGCGCGACATCCCCGACCTGGCCAAATTCCGCGAGCTCAACCTTCCCTTCTGGCTGGCAGGCAATTACGCCCGCCCCGAGCGTTTCCGCGAGGCCCTCGCCGAGGGTGCGGCGGGCATCCAGGTGGGCACGGCCTTCGCCTATTGCAACGAGTCCGGCATCGAGCCTGAACTCAAGGAAATGATCCGCGCACGCAGCCGCGTGGAGACGCTCTCGGTCTTCACCGACCCGGTCGCCTCCCCCACCGGTTTCCCCTTCAAGGTGCTCCAGCACGAGGGAACACTCTCGGCGGCCGACGTCTATGCGGCGCGTCCGCGCATCTGCGACCTGGGGTACCTCCGCATCCCCTACCGCAAGGAC
This sequence comes from Opitutaceae bacterium, assembly GCA_023265535.1. Lineage (GTDB taxonomy): Bacteria > Verrucomicrobiota > Verrucomicrobiia > Opitutales > Opitutaceae > MWDT01. Next base: position 4,557 of record JAHFTI010000110.1, on the reverse strand, counting down.
GATGGCGAAGTGGGCTACCGCTGCCCCGCCGAGCCCGTGGCCGATTTCATCGCCAAGGGTGGCACGGAGGAGGGCGCCAAGGGCCGCAAGTGCCTGTGCAACGGCCTCGCCTCGACCGTGGGCCTGCCCGGCTTCCATCCGGGTGGCAGCGTCGAGCTGCCGCTGCTGACCGCCGGCAATGACATTTCCGGGATCTCGCGTTTCATGCCCGCCAACAGCAACAGCTACAGCGCCGCGGACGTGATCCACATGCTGATGGCCGAGGCCTGAGGCCGGCCGCAAGAGACACTTCGCAGGACTGCCAGCCCCTCGGGACTGGCAGTTTTTTTATGCCCACCCGAGCGGGAAGCGCCTCAGGCGAAGGCTGAGATGGCCTCGATGCCAGCGGCTGAACCGTCGCGCAGCCAGCCGTCGAGCTGGGCCTGCTCCTTGAGCTGCTGGCCGCGGGCGCGCGGAACGGCAAGGAAGCGGGTCGGCACCTCGGGCAGGCTGGTCATGTCGCCCCAGAGTTTCTCGAACTGGGCGACGGGCATGATGTCCTCCTGGCCGTTGCCCCAACGCTTCTTCACGTCCTTGAGGGTGACGTAGGTCGGGATGCGGGCGGCGAGGGCGCGCACGCCGGCGGCCACGCGGGCGGGGTCGGCGAGGGTCGTGCGGTCCACGCCAAAGAAGCCGAGGAGCGCATCGATGCGAATCCAGTTGGTGGCCGTGTTGTAATAGGTCAGGCGGAACTCGTCCTCCTCGCGAGCCATGGCAAGCCCCTCGACCAGGCGCAGCTGGCCGCCCACGCGGGCCAGGCCGCCGCCGCGGTCCTCGAGGCGGCGCTGGATGACCTCGATGGAGAGGGTGGCGCCGGACTGCAGGTGGGCACCCAGGACGGCCGGATCGAGGTTGGCGCCCAGGGTGTCGATGTTGTGGAGCAGCAGGTGATCGAGCTGAGGCTGTTCCGTGAGCAGGCGCAGCAGGGTGCCGTTGAGCAGGAGGTTTGCGATCTCGTACCAATGGCCGACCGGATGCAGGCACTGCAGCGGGAGATTGTCCGTGTAGTCGGAGGCCTCGCCGGCGGTCTGCGCCCAATCGATGAGGGCACGGTGGAGGCTCTGGCGCATCTTCTCCTTCTGCGGGTCGAGGCGCTGGTGGGGCATTTCCTCGTAGGCGAAGCGCAGGTCGCGCGCCATGGGCACCATGCGCAGGCCGATGGAGCGGCCGGGCGAGAGCACGACCGGGCCGGTGTATCCGAAGTTTTGATACTCCTTCAGGAAGGCCTCGGTGGAGCCGTGCGTGAGGTGGCTCGTGGTGAAGATGTGGGTGACGGGCGCGCCGTGGGCCAGGCTGGTGGCGCGGCTCTTGGCGAGATGGGTCTCGATGAAGCTGCGGTGGCGTCCCGAGAGCTTCGCGAAGGGGTGCAGGGCCTTGACGGTGCCCGCGCCCTGGGTCCAGCGGCTGCCGGCGCCGGCGGCGAGGGTGACGACGGCGACGCGGCCCTCGGAGAGCGCGCGGCGGCCGGCGGCCTCGAGGGCGGCATCGGGTGCGTAGAGCGGGAGCACGTCGCCGGGGCGCACGTCCTGGACGGTCGTGGTGACGGGGAGGCGGTTCTGGGCCAGGCCGATGAGGCCGCGGCGCAGCTCGTCACGGATGCGCTCATGCTGCACGGGGTCGAAGCCGTTTTCCGAGAGCAGCTGGGACAGGCTCTGGGCGGCGCCGCCGTTGCGCGCCGAACCGGCCTGGGCCGGGAACATGCGCTGGACGAGCAGGCCGCCGAGGGGACGGTCGCGGTCGAAGAGCTGCTGCGTGGTGAAGCGGTCGATCTCGAGGCGAGCGGCGCGGCTGAGCTGGCGCGGATCCTGGCGGACCCAGCGCGGCACCATGAAGAGATAGTACTCGGGCGAGAACATCGCCGCGGCGCCCGTGAGCAGCTGCGAGCTCGAGCCGCGCTCGTTCAGCTCGAAGTCGTACACGACCGGGTCCATCGCGAAGGGAAGCGCGTGCTCGAGCGCCGCCTTGGTGCGGCGCATGATGCCAAGGATGGTGCCGCGTGCGGAGTCCTTGACCGCCGGGTCCACCCAGAAGCCCATGCCGCCGCCCGACATGCCGCCGAGCATGACGAAGCCGCGGAAGGAATCGCCCAGCGCGGCGCGCGCCTCGGAGATGAGGCGTTCGGTGTAGGCGTTGCTGGCCCAGGGGATGATCGCCTGGAGCGGGCCGAAGAAATTGCGCGTGGTGAGCTCGGCCACCTTGGCGACGTCGCCGGCGCGCAGGGCGGACACGATATCGGCGAGGATGGACTGGGCCTCCTTGCGGGCGTCCCACTCGCGCTGGAGCTTGAGCAGGTACTTCTCGGTGACCATCTCGAGGATGGGGCCGACGTTCTGGCTCATGCCGCCGTGGACGAGGATGAGGGAGGACTGGAGCGCGGCGCGCGTGGCGGGGCTTACGAGGTCGGGGCCGAGCAGGGTGTGGCGCGGGAGCAGGCGGCCGCGGCTGATGCCGAACTCGGTGTCGCCGCTCTCGGCGAGCTCGCCCTGGATCAGCTTGATGCCGGGCCAGACGCCGCCGCTGTCCTGCCAACCGCCGCCGGAGCCGCCCAGCCATTCGCCCAGGATGGCGCGGCTGGCGATGGTGCGGCGCTCGATCTCGGTGAGCTGGCCGTCGAGGGCGGCCACCTGGCCGGTGGCTCGCATGCACAGGGAAATGAGGCAGCCGAGCAGGTTCGTGGAGACGGCCAGGCGCGAGCCCTTCGGGATGTCGCGCACCTGGCTGGCGATCTCGAGGCCGCGGCCGGGGCCGACGAGGCGGCTGAGGATGTCGGTGAGCGCGTGGCCCGAGCCCTCCAGGCCGGAGGGGACGAGGCCGGCGGCGATCACGGCCGCCTTGAGCAGGCCTAGGTAGTCCTTCGCGAAGTCGAAGATCTCGTCGATGCTGCGCACGTCGGTCGTGGCGCCAAGGTCGACGCTCGTGAGGCGCAGGACGGGCTCGTCGATGACGCGCAGGAAGGCTACGACGGGGGGCTTGGGGCTGGCGTCGCGGCCGTGCACGCCGAGGTCGACGGAGAGGTTGAGGACCTTGGCGCCCTCGGGATAGTCCATGCCGAGGAAGAAGATGTCGCTCCAGGCGGCGTGGCTGAGGTCGAGGCGGACGGCGGTCTCCTCGCGCAGGACGGGCATGGCGCCGTCGGGGCCGGGGGCGAGCAGCTCGGAGCGCAGGCGCAGCGGGTAGTCGCTGGGATGGCCGGTGCGGAACATCCACTGGTTGCCTTTCACGCGGCGCACGGTGCGCTGCACCTGCTGGGCGAGGGTCTTGAAGGCGAGGCCCTGGTAGGCGGCGGCGAGGGCGCTGCTGAGCGCGTCGGAGCTGCCGCTGGCGCGCTGGTGGGCGAGGAAGATGCCAATGGCCTCCTCGTAGCGGCGGTCGAGGCAGTGCTTGTGCCCCTCGAAGGGCAGCGAGCCGGAGCGGTCGGCCGGGTAGTGCGGCGGCAGGAAGTAGCGGTGGAGCGCCGCGAGGAAGAAGATCGAGCGGACGCGGTGGTAGAAGTTGTCGGCGCGGACGCGGTAGTCCTCGAGCTGGGAGGCGAGGGCCTCCAGCGCGGCGCGGTCAGAGCTGCGGCACAGGGCCTCGAAGCTGTCACCCTGGGCACCGGAGCCCTCCACCAAGGCAAGAAGTCTTGTATCCACGTTTTTCCTACAATGGCGGGTTAGCGGCGCGCGACGGCGTCGGCGGCGAGTTCCTCGGCGAGCACGGCGAGCACCTCGTCGCGCTCGGCGCCGTTGAGGCCGAGCGCGATCTGGGCGCGCAGGAGGCCGAAGGGGGCCTCGAGGTCGGCGCGGCGGCCGCTGATCTCGGCGGCGAGGTACTTCTCGCGCTGGGCGAGGCGGGCGAGCGCGGGGGTGAGGCCGATGCGGCCGCCCTGGGCGCGGGCCAGGTCCTCCTCGAGCAGGGCGAAGACGGCGGGCGGCAGCAGGTGCATGCCGAAGAAACAGAGGTAGTGGGCGCTGCGCAGGCCGGGGACCACGCACTGCTGCTCGGCGAGGGTCGGGGTCGGCTTCTCGATGACGCTCTCGATCTGGTAGAGGCCCGAGTGGCCGGGGACGAGCGAGCCGGCGACCGTGCCGTAGAAGCGCAGGAGGCTCTCGTGCGTGGCTTGGACGGCGGAAAGGGCGCAGGCCTCGGATTCGCCGATCTCGAGCAGCTGGCTCGTGCAGCTCTTCTCGCTGCGGCTGACGTAAAGGTGGTCGCAGACCTGGAGCAGGAAGGAATCGCCGCCCACGAACTCGCGCCCGCAGAGCACGGCGTGGCCGTAGCCGAGGGGCTGGGGCTGCTCGAGGTAGGTGAGCTGGCCGGAGAAGGCGCCGAGCAGGGCCTCGTAGGCGGGGCGGTCGCCGGGGGCGAGCACCAGGCCGATCTTCTCGATGCCGGCGGCCACCAGCTCCGAAAGGATGATGGCGAGGTCGGTTCCTCGACGATGCCGCACAAGGTGAATCCGATAGATTTTGAGAATTCAGAAGGCAATCTCGGGCTGGCGAACGCACTGCTTCGCCATTTCAGCGAAAAGCTGCCGAT
>JAHFTI010000619.1 GCA_023265535.1 Opitutaceae bacterium | reverse complement strand
CCAGGCTCAGCACCTGCCTGCCGAAGCGCAGGTCCACGGGACGGCCTGCCAGTTCGAGCTTGGCGTAGGCATACATGTCGAGCCACTCGGCGCCGCGCCCGACGCGGTCGCGGGCTTCCTGGAGAGTGGGGTGCGGCCCTTCCAGTTCTTTTCGACCGCGTAGTCGTAGAAGTAATACCCACGGACGAGTCCGCCGATCTTCTTGTAACGCAACTCCAGGTCGTGACTGACCTTGGCGAGCTGTGAGGCGAAGCCCTTGGGAAAGTTGAGGTTGCCGTCGTCCGAGTTGACGGAATTCTGGAAGCCGGTCAGCCCTCCGAAGGTGCTGGTGGTTCCGTAGAGATCACGGTCGGGATCGTTGAGGCGATAGAGTCCGCCAACTGAGATCGTGGTGTCAAAACTGCCTTTCAATTCTCCTTTTTCGAATTGGATGGCGTTTGCCGTGAGGGCCCCAAAGAGGGAAAGGGCCGAGAGGATGCCGAATGGGGTATGACGATGGGACAGCATGCGAGTGAAGTGCAAAGGGTTTGTCTTGCAGGTGGGGTAAGGGCACAGCTACCAGCGCGAAAGAACAGCCGTGGGGTACGGGGTGCGTGACGGAATCTTATAGTCCGATTGGCGGCAAGCGTGAATCTTTAACGCCTGGCATCCATCAGTTCATGCTTTGAGTTGAGCAAAGCATGCGTACAGTCTTCGACTTCACATGCAGGCAGCCACGCATATTCATATCAAGGGAGCCCGGGAACACAACCTGAAGAACCTCGAAGTCCGGCTGTCCCGCGGAAAACTCACGGTCATCACGGGGCCTAGCGGCTCGGGCAAGTCGTCCCTCGCCTTCGACACCCTCTACGCGGAAGGATACCGCAAGTACATGGAGAGCCTGTCTGCACAGGCGCGCCAGATGCTCGACCAGCTGAAACGGCCCGATGTGGACTTCATCCATGGGCTTTCCCCGGTGCTTGCCATTGAGCAGCGCACGGGGGGCGGATCGCCGCGCAGCACCATCGCCACGGTGACCGAGATCGCCGATTACGCGCGCCTGCTCTGGTCGGTGGGGGGCGACATGTGTTGCCCCAAGGATGGGGGGCGGGTGCAGCGGCGTTCGCTGGACGACAGCGTGCAGCATGTGCTCACGGCCGTGCCCGGCCAGCGCATCATGGTGCTGGCGCCCTTCATGACGGCCAAGCCCAGCGTGTTGCGCGAGGAACTGCCGCGCCTGCGCCAGCGCGGCTTTCAGCGCGTGCGCATCGACGGTGCGGTGCGCGCCCTGGATGAGCCGAACCTGGTCCCCCTGGGGCAGGGGAGCAGGGACCTTCCGGTGGACCTGGTCGTGGACAGGCTCGTGTGCAGTGCGGACCAGCGCTCTCGCCTGGCCGACTCCTTGGAACTGGCGTTTCGCGAGGGGCATGACCGCGCCCTGGTGCTGGCACAGCGCGGCACCGACGCTCCGTGGACCGAGCTGACCCTCAGCCAGCACCTTGCCTGCGAGACCTGTGGCGACGTCTTCGAGAAGCTCACGCCCCGCCACTTTTCCTTCAACCACACCGAGGGGGCCTGCGCCGCCTGCGGCGGGCTGGGACGCATGATGCGTTTTGTACCTGAATTGCTGATACCCGATCCGGACAAGTCCGTGCGCGAGGGGGCGCTCAAACCCTGGCGCATCGGTGGAAAGAATCTCATCATCAAGCACAACGCCCTGCTCAAGCAGCTCGCGGAGCAGCTGCCCTTTGATGCGGACATCCCCTGGAAGGACCTGCCGGCCGCGACGCGCAAGGTCATCCTGCACGGCTCGGGTGAGCGCACCTTCGCCTTCAAGCTTCGCCGCATGCGCGAGGCCAAGGCCATGCCCTTCGAGGGGGTTATCGCGGACCTCGAGGAGAGCTATCGCCACACCGACAGCGAGGGGTTTCGCGCGCGGCTCAGCACCTACATGGTCAGTGGCGAGTGCACCGCCTGCGGGGGGGCTCGCCTCTCGCGCGGCTCCTCCTCGGTCTTCCTGCCGTCCGCTCCGGAAACCGAGGGCGCGGCCCCAGGCGTCCTGAGTTTTCCAGCCTTCATGGCGATGGACGTCGAGACGGCCCATCGCCAGGCAGTGTATTGGACAAGTTGTTACGCCGGGCACGAGTCGCTCTCCGAGGTCGCCGAGGGCATCGAGCAGCGCCTGCGTTTCCTGCGGGAGACGGGGCTTTCGTACCTCAGCCTTGACCGCGACTACTCGACGCTTTCGGGCGGCGAGGCGCAGCGCGTGCGCCTGGCGACCCAGCTGGGCATGGGGCTGATGGGTGTGATCTATGTGCTCGACGAGCCGAGCATCGGCCTGCATCCGGCGGACAATGAGCGCCTGCTCCAGCAGCTCACCACCCTGCGCGACCGCGGCAACACAGTGATCGTGGTGGAGCATGATGAGGAGACGATGCTGCTGGCGGATGAACTGATCGAGCTCGGGCCGGAGGCCGGGCTCGAGGGCGGGCAGATCCTGTTCCAAGGCACGCCGGGCGAGTGCATGGAGCTTCCGCTTTCGCAGTCGCGGACCGGTCCCTACCTTTCACGCCGCCTCAGCGTGCTGCGCGATTTCGCCGCCAGGAAGCCGGGTGACAACTGGCTGGTGGTTCGAGGTGCGACGGAACACAACCTGCGCAACATCGATGTCGCCTTTCCGGCCGGCCT
>JAHFTI010000618.1 GCA_023265535.1 Opitutaceae bacterium | reverse complement strand
GCATGATGGGCCTGCGCGTGAAGAAACTCGGCATCGAGGCCGAGCGTTACAAGGGGCCCGAGGAATAGGCCGGGTGGCCGTGGCACGGCGCCGACGGAAGCCTCCTTGACCGAGGTTCAGGGAATCGACGACCACGCTCCTGCTTCCCGGCCTGCAGGGAGGGCCATTTCCCGGCCGTTCACCCCTGCGGCTTGAGGGCATGTCGGGCCACCGCCCACTCCTCAACGGGGCGTCCTCCCACGAGGTGTTCCGCCACGATGCGCGCACAGCGTTCCGGCGTGACCTCCGGGTACCAGGTGCCCTCGGGATACACCAGCAGCCACGGCCCGCGGTTGCACACCCGCAGGCATGCGGCCTTGCTGCGCAGCACCGGGACGCCCGCCGCCTTGAGCTGGGCCTTGAGCGCGTTCCAGGTGCCCTCTCCCTCGGCAGTCGTGCAGCACTCCGGCCCGGTGCACAGGAAGGCATGACGCTGTGCCGTGGGCACTCCGATGCGCTGCAGGGTCGCCTGAACCTCCTCGTCGTCCTGATTCATGCCGAAACAGTGGTGGGTCTGGCACGAAAAGTCCAACCGCCGCGCCAGGCCACAGCGGGATTCCTACCTTTTTGTAGGATCGCGGCGGGATTCCTACCGGAGTGTAGGGGGAATTCCATGACATGTAATGTGCGACATGCTCTGGCTGTTTTTTATAGCAATGCGTTCCAATCGGTTAACGAACATGGCACGGGGCCGCGATTCACTTGGCACCGCTCACGCTAAGAGAGAGGTGCACGACGGAAGAACGATCCAAAACAGAAAAACAACCATGAGAAAAGTAGCCATTTACGGTAAGGGCGGTATTGGAAAATCAACTACAACCCAGAACACGGTCGCCGGTCTCGTTGAGATGGGCAAGAAGGTCATGGTGGTCGGCTGCGACCCCAAGGCCGACTCCACCCGTCTGCTCCTGGGCGGCCTGGCACAGCGCAGCGTGCTCGACACGCTCCGCGAGGAAGGCGAGGACGTCGAACTTGCCGACATCCGCGCGCAGGGCTTCTGCAGCAGCCTTTGCGTGGAGTCCGGTGGTCCCGAGCCGGGCGTCGGCTGCGCCGGCCGCGGCATCATCACCTCGATCAACATGCTCGAGCAGCTCGGCGCCTACGACGAGACCGAGAACCTGGATTACGTCTTCTACGACGTGCTGGGTGACGTGGTCTGCGGCGGCTTCGCGATGCCGATCCGCGAGGGCAAGGCCGAGGAGATCTACATCGTGGTCTCCGGCGAGATGATGGCGATGTACGCCGCGAACAACATCTGCAAGGGCATCCAGAAGTACGCGCAGACCGGTTGCGTGCGCCTCGGCGGCCTGATCTGCAACAGCCGCAAGGTCGACAACGAGGCCGCCCTCATCGAGGCCCTGGCCCGCCGCCTCGGCACCCAGATGATCCACTTCGTTCCCCGCGAGAACGACGTGCAGCGCGCCGAGATCCAGCGCAAGACGGTCATCGAGTGGAATCCCAAGTGCAAGCAGGCGGACGAGTACCGCTCGCTCGCCCAGAAGATCCACGACAACAAGCTGTTTGTCATCCCGAAGCCGCTCTCGATCCAGGAACTCGAGAACCTGCTCATGGAGTACGGCATCTCCTGAGCACGGGGCCCCGGCCAGGCCGGAGCCCACACGGGGTTGGAACGGGGGCGACAAGCCCCCGCCCGCAAAAGGTGCGGGACCCCTCCTCCACACTGCAGAAGGCCCCCGTAGCCACGGGATCCAGGCCACTGCCTTGCACCAACACAAAGTACACGCAGTCCCATGTCAGACACACCTGCCACACCTTCGAACGGAGGGGCGCCCGATGACGGCCTAGATGCCGAGGGCTTCCCCATTCCCTCGCACAGCATTCCCGACGCCGCCGAGGCGCGCAAGGAGATGCTCGATATCTATCCTCCCAAGACCAAGAAGAAGCGCGAGAAGCAGCTTCTTGTGAACGACCCGGGCACCCCGCCCGAGATCGGCGCCAACACCCGCACCGTCCCCGGCATCATCACCCAGCGCGGCTGCACCTACGCCGGCTGCCGCGGCGTGGTCATCGGCCCGATGCACGACATCCTGCACATCACGCACGGCCCTGTCGGCTGCTCCTACTACTCGTGGCTCACCCGCCGCAACCTCGCCCGCACCACGGGCGGCGACACCAACTTCCTCCAGTACTGCATGACCACGGACATGATGGAGGAGGAGATCATCTTCGGTGGTGAGAAGAAGCTGGCCGCCGCGATCCGCGAGGCCTACGCGCTCTTCAAGCCGAAGGCCATCGCCGTGTACGCCACCTGCCCGGTGGGCCTGATCGGCGACGACATCCACCAGGTCTGCCGCCTGGCCAAGGAGGAGCTCGGGATCAATGTCTTCGGCTTCTCGTGCGAAGGCTACAAGGGCGTCTCCCAGAGCGCCGGCCACCACATCGCCAACAACGGCGTGTTCAAGCACATGGTCGGCCTCAACGACTCGCCCGACCCGCAGCCCTACCGCATCAACGTCCTCGGCGAGTACAACATCGGCGGCGACGCCTGGGAGATCGACACCCTCCTGCGCAAGTGCGGCATCCACGTGACCGCCACGCTCTCGGGTTACATCAGCTACGACCAGGTGACGAAGTGCCACACCGCCGACCTGAACGTCGTCATGTGCCA
>JAHFTI010000617.1 GCA_023265535.1 Opitutaceae bacterium | reverse complement strand
GCTCGACCTTGGCGGTGCGCAGCAGGGACTCCTGGGGCTTGAGCGGATTGTAGTCGGTGAGCACGTAGCCGGTGGCCACGAGCTCCTGCTCGCTCGTCCAGGAATAGACGACGTCGGGATACTCGTCGTCCTCGCCGACGGGGCGGAACTCGAGCTCGCTGAAATAGGGGAGCGGATCGTAGGCGGCCTTCTCATCGGCGAGCACCAGGACGCCCTTGCTCTTGGTGTGCCTGAAGAAATAGGAGATGCCCTCCTGCTCGAGGAGGCGGCTGCAGAAGTTGTGGTCGGTCTCGCGGTACTGCACGCAGTATTCAAGAGTCGGATACGAACCGCTGAGGCTCAGGCTGAAATCCTTGCCGCCGCGGTCACGGAAGACCTGCTGCACGATCTCGGGCACCGGCAGGTTCTGGAAGATGCGGCAGTTGCTGCTGCGCGTCAGCAGCCAGGACCAGGGGACGAGCAGCGCGGAATAGGTGGAATACTCGCCCTTGGTCCCGGTCCACTGGAAGCGGGCCACGTACGCATGCCAGTAGCGCATTTCCTTGTCCCCAAGCGCGAGGCGGATGCTGACCGGATGGCCCACGATGTCGTCGAACTTGATGTCGGGGTCGAGGCTGACCATGTCGGCCTCGATCGTGAAGCCGCCGCTGAGCTTCTCGCGCACCAGGATGGAACGCAGCCCAAGCACGTCCTCACCCAGGGGAGTGGAGATTGAAATGGCGCGGGAGAGCTGGGTGAAGGGAGGCATGGCGGGAGGAGGTCTGGGGGTGATGCGGGGGCTGGTGAGAGCCGGGGCGCGCGCTTCCAGGGGAAACGGCGCCCCGCGTCATTCGGGGCGGTCAGGCAAGCTCACTCGAACTCGTAGGCGTAGTTGCCGTCCTTGACCAAGAGGTGGACCTTCCTCGGCTCGCGGCCCTCGGCGAGCCGCGTAAGCATCTCGCGACCGAGTTCCGGGAGCAGGTGGTTGGTGATGGTGGCGTCGACCAGGCGGGCGCCGCGCTCGAGCTCGGTGCAGCGAAGGGCGATGAGGTCGGCCACGGCGGGATCGTAGGTGAAGGGAATCTTGTAATTCTCCACGACGCGCTTCTGCACGCGGGAGAGGTTGAGCCCGATGATGAGCTTCAGGATTTCCTTCGAGATCGGATAATAGGGGACGACGAGCAGGCGGTTGAGCAGCGCGTCGGGGAAGATCTTCACGAGCGGCCCGCGCATGGCCTTCTCGAGGCCCTCGGCGGTGGGCAGCAACTCGGGGTCCTTGCACATGTTGATGATCACGTCCTGGGCGGCGTTGCTCGTGAGCAGGATGATCGTATTCTTGAAGTCGATGAAGCGACCCTCGGCGTCCTCCATGAAGCCCTTGTCGAAGACCTGGAAGAAGATCTCATGCACGTCGGGATGGGCCTTCTCGACCTCGTCGAGCAGGACGACGCTGTAGGGCTTGCGGCGCACGGCCTCGGTGAGCACGCCGCCCTCGCCGTAACCGACGTATCCCGGAGGCGACCCCTTCAGGGTGCTCACGGTGTGGGCCTCCTGGAACTCGCTCATGTTGATCGTGATGAGGTTGTGCTCACCGCCGTAGAGGGACTCCGCGAGCGTCAGGGCGGTCTCGGTCTTGCCGGTGCCGCTGGGGCCCACGAGCATGAAGACGCCGATGGGGCGGTTCGGGTTGTCGAGGCGGGCGCGGCTCGTCTGGATGCGGCGTGCGATGGTGTCGAGCGCCTGGCGCTGGCCGATGACGCGCTTCTCCATGAGGTCGGCGAGCTTAAGCACCTGGGTGATTTCGTTGCGCACCATGCGGCCCACGGGGATGCCGGTCCAGTCGGCGACGACGGAGGCGATGGAGCCCTGGTCGACGCTGGGGAAGATGAGGGGATTCTCGCCCTGGAAGACCTTGAGCTTCTCGAGCTCGGCACGCAGTTCCTCGAGGGCCTTTTCGCGCTGCTCGGGCGTGAGGGCGGCCTCGGCGCCTGCCGCGGCGGGAGCTGCAGCGGCCGGGGTGGCGGGCGCGGCGGCGTCCTTTGCGGGCTCCTTGGCGGCGTCCTTGCCGGGCTTCGCGGCGGCGTCGGGTGAGACGCCGGCTGCGCGCAGCTTGGCACGCATCTCGAGGACGCGGCTGACAAGGGCCTTTTCCTCGCCCCAGTGCTGCTCGAGGGTGGCGAGCTCGGCGCGCTTGGCGGTGAGCGTGGCCTCGATCTCGGCGATGCGGGCCTTGTGCTCCATGCCGACGGCCTGCTCACGCTGGAGGATGTCGCGCTCGGTCTCCCAGCCCTGGATGCGGCGGCGGCCGTCGTCGACGCCGGCGGGGACTGCATGCTGGCTGACGGAGACGCGGGCGCAGGCGGTGTCGATGAGACTCACGGCCTTGTCGGGCAACTGGCGCGCAGGGATGTAGCGGTGCGACAGTTTCACGGCGGCCTCGATGGCCTCGTCGAGGATCTGCACGCGATGGTGCTTCTCGAAGGCGCCCACGACGGCGCGCATCATGCGGATGCATTTCTCCTCGCTGGGCTCGTCGACCTTGACGGTCTGGAAGCGGCGGGTGAGGGCGGGGTCCTTCTCGATGTGCTTCTTGTACTCGGCCCAGGTGGTGGCGGCGATGGTGCGCAGTTCGCCGCGCGCGAGGGCGGGCTTGAGGAGGTTGGCGGCGTCGCCGGTGCCGGCGGCACCACCCG
>JAHFTI010000616.1 GCA_023265535.1 Opitutaceae bacterium | reverse complement strand
AGAAAGGGCGGACATTTGATATTCGCAGTGCTGCGGGGTTGGAGTGGGTAGAACCACTACGGGGGCTATCGGGGAATCCACTATTAAATTAGGCTTCCACGCTCCTCGCACAAGCCCTTTTGTCAGGAGTTCATGTCTTTGCCCAAGGAAATAGCCCGTCGTCGCACCTTCGCCATCATCTCGCACCCTGATGCGGGTAAGACGACCTTGACCGAGAAGTTCCTGCTCTACGGAAATGCCATTCATCTTGCTGGTGCCGTTAAGGATAGGAAAAACCAGCGCGCCACCACCAGCGACTGGATGGAGCTCGAGAAACAGCGCGGTATTTCGGTCAGTTCGACGGTGCTGCAGTTCGACTACAAGGGTTATGCGGTCAACCTGCTCGACACCCCGGGCCACCAGGATTTCTCGGAGGACACCTACCGGGTGCTCACCGCCGTCGACGCCGCCCTGATGGTCATCGACGCCGCCAAGGGTATCGAACCGCAAACACGCAAGTTGTTCGAGGTGTGCAAGCGCCGCGGTATTCCGATCCTGACTTTCATGAACAAGTGCGACCGTCCGACCCTGGACCCGCTCGCCTTGTTGGACGAACTGGAGACCGTTCTTGGCCTGCAGACCTGCCCCGTCACCTGGCCCCTGGGCAACGGTCCCTCCTTCCGCGGCGTTTACGATCGCCAGGAAAAGCAGGTGCACCTCTTTGAGCGCGTCCCCGGCGGCGCCTACCAGGCCCCTGTGAATGTCACCGGCCTGGATGATCCCAAGGTGCAGGCCAAGCTGGACGAGGATGTCTATGCCTCTGTGAAGGAGCAGCTTGAGATGCTCGACGGCGCCGGACACCCCTTCGACCTTGCGGCGATCCACGCCGGCAAGCAGACCCCGGTCTTCTTCGGCAGCGCGGTCAACAATTTCGGCGTGCAGCTCCTGCTCGACGGCTTCCTCAAGAATTCCATCCCCCCCATCTCGCGCCAGGCCTCCAAGGTCGCGATGAGTGCCGAGGACAAGCTGGAGACGCGCGAAATCCCGGTCACCTTCGAGAAGTTCTCGGGCTTCATCTTCAAGATCCAGGCAAACATGGATCCGAAGCACCGCGACCGCATCGCCTTCATGCGCGTCTGCTCTGGCAAGTTCACGCGCGACATGTCGGTCATCCACCAGCGCACCGGCAAGACCGTCCGCCTCTCCTCCTCGCACAAGCTCTTCGGCCAGGACCGCGAGACGGTCGACGAGGCCTACCCGGGCGACGTGATCGGCCTGGTCGGTTATGACGCCTTCGGCATCGGGGACACGCTCACGGAGGACAGGACCATTTTCTACAACGAGATTCCGCGCTTCCCGCCCGAGGTGTTCAGCTACATCTCGAATCCGAATCCGGCCGATTCGAAGAAGTACCGCGCAGGCTTGGAGCAGCTGCTCCAGGAGGGCGTCGTGCAATCCTTCACGGCGCGCCATGCCCCTCCGGGTGCCACCCTGCTGGCGGCGGTGGGCCCGCTGCAATTCGAGGTCGTGCAGTGGCGCCTCAAATCGGAGTACAACGCCGAGTCGCGTCTCGAGCCGACCAACTGGACCATGCTCAAGTGGCTGGAGCCGCATCCGGCGCTCAAGAATCCCTCGACCCTGATCGTGGCGAGCGGCGTGAGCTTCGGCAGCGACAAGCACGACATCCCGGTGGTGCTCTTCCCGAACGAATGGACGATGCGCTATTTTGGGGAAAAGAACCCCGAGCTGAAGATGCACGACCTGCCGCTCGAGCAGATTAAAAACTGAGGCCCGGTTGCGGCCCGGAGAAAAGGGATCATGGTTCGGCCCGACGCCACCATGATCCTCCGCCACCTGCTCCTGATTCTTTCGCTCTGCAGCCTTTGCCTCGCCGCCGACCCCTTCAAGGTCGGCGACACGATCCCGGCCTTCGCCACCAAGGACCAGCACGAGAAGGCCTACAACTACGAGCCTGGCTCCCTGCGCCTGCTCCTCGTGGCCTACGAGATGGGTGTGGGCAAGGATACCAACGCCTGGCTGGCCAAGCAGCCGGTTGAGCTTCTTGGCAAGCACCAGGCAGCCTTCCTTGCGGACATCCACCCGATGCCTGGGATCGGCCGCGTCTTCGCGATGCCGAAGATGAGGAAATACCCGCACCAGATCGTGCTTGGCGATGACGAGAAGCTGCTCGAACGCCATCCGCGCAAGAAGGGACATCTCACGGTGTTCAGCCTCGATGGGAAGGGCACCATCACGGAGATCCGCCACATCGATCCGGAGAAGGATCTCGCGAAGCTCTTCGGTTCCTGAGCGGACTCTATTGTACGAGCGAAGAGAGCGGACTCCGGCACCTTGATCAGTCGCACAAAAGATTGCCTTAACAAGTGCCGGGGCATTGAATTGAGGCAACCCCGAGATTCATGCGCGCCAACCTGCTTTCCCTTCTCCTCCTCGCCGCCCTCCCCTGTGCCCAAGCCAGTTTCCTGGGCTTCGGCCAGAATGAATTGGAGGTCATCACGAACACTGACGTCACGCCCGAGGGCGCGCTCATGGCCCGCCCGACGCCGGACAAGCCCATCTATTACGTGGCCCTGGACCTTGGCTTCAAGGATATCGGCGGAATCGTCGCCGGCGACAAGGTGCCACCGCGCAAGGAAGTTAACGCTGTCATGGCGAAGGTGCTGGCCAAGCAGGGC
>JAHFTI010000109.1:3247-9936 GCA_023265535.1 Opitutaceae bacterium | reverse complement strand
AGACCCTGCTCCAATACACCACGGGCACCGAGGTCGGCTCCATCCAGGGCAACTACACCGGCGTGGGCAACGGCCAGAAGGTCGACGAGGGCGGCACCTTCCAGAGCCCCAACTCGAACACCCGCGTGCGTGGTCTCGCCGCCGCCGACAACACCCGCGACTTCTTCATGACCAACATCCCCTGGGATGGCTACAACATCGAGCGTGTTGACCTCCAGCGCGGACCCAACTCCATCCTCTTCGGCCAGGGCAGCCCCGCCGGCATCATCAACAACTCCACCAAGGGCGCAGCCTTCAAGAACTCCGGCGAGGCCGAGTTCCGCGTGGACAACAACGGCAGCGTGCGCTCCGTGCTCAACCTCAACCGCCAGCTCCTCAAGAACGAGCTCGCCATCCGCCTCATCGGCCTGAACGCCAAGGAGGAATACCAGCAGAAGCCCGCCTTCGAGAAAAACAAGCGCCTCTACGGCGCCCTGCGCTACGAGCCCCGCTTCCTCAACCGCGACGGCGTCAACACCGTCATCAAGGTCAACGCCGAGCGCGGCAACATCGACGCCAACCGCCCGCGCGCCGTCACGCCCGTCGACTACATCACGCCCTTCTTCTACACCGGCCAGAGCAACGGCTACGACAACATCAACCGCCAGCTCTTCGACCCCGTCCTCGTCCAGGACAACAACACCAAGATCGCCGGCCACGGCCAGGCCCTCAAGAGCTTCGCCGACGGCACCGCCAACACCGCCTACATTCCCTACCTGGGCAACTTCGCCCAGAACTACGGTGGCCCGCTGGCCGTCTTCAACGGAGACAGCAGCTCCCTCGTCAGGCTCTGGCAGCCCGAGCCCCGTGCGGTCGGCGGCCTCAAGGCCGACGGCACCATTGATGGCAACATCGGCGGCATCGGCTACAACCGCCAGGTCGGCGTCCAGGAGTTCTGGCGCTATGCCCAGTCGGCCAACCTCCCGAACTCAAAGTGGGGCGTCTACAAGAACTACCACCTGAGCGACGCGAGCATCTTCGACTTCTACAACAACCTGCTCGACGGCCCCAACAAGAAGGAATGGGCCGACTTCCAGACCGCCAACCTCGACATCTCCCAGACCTACTTCAACGGCAGGCTGGGCTGGAACTTCGCCTATGACTATCAGCAGTACAACGACGGCCGCCTGAGCTTCCTCACCGACAGCCGCCAGGGCATCTACATCGACATGATGGCGACCCTGATCGATGGCTCCGCCAATCCGAACAAGGGCCGTCCCTACATCAGCGACAGCATCCAGTACGGAAACAACATCAGCGAGAACGACCGCGAAGCCCGCCGCCTCACCGCCTTCTACACCTTCGACTTCAAGGATCTCGCCCCCAAGGGCATCATCACCA
Source organism: Opitutaceae bacterium (assembly GCA_023265535.1). Classification (GTDB taxonomy): domain Bacteria; phylum Verrucomicrobiota; class Verrucomicrobiia; order Opitutales; family Opitutaceae; genus MWDT01. The sequence goes on along the minus strand of JAHFTI010000109.1, from coordinate 8,556 downwards.
AGGCGCTCGGCAAGCACACCTTCACCGGCCTGTTCTCCGGCGACGACTACAAGTACGACCAGCGCGGCTTCCTGCGCTACAAGGTCGACCCCAGCTTCCTCGCCTTCACCGGCGACAAGAGCTACACCTCGAACACCAACGCGCTCAACCCGATCATCTACCTGGGCGGCAGCCTCGCGAACGCCAGCTCCGCCTCCGGCGCCTACATCCCGCGCCCGACCGCCGAGCTCGATATGACGGCCTCCACCATCTACGCGTTCAACCCCACATGGAAGGCCACGAGCGTCAGCCCGGGCGCCGAGTGGATGAATCCGTACTGGCCGGAAGGCAACACCTCGCGCGTCTCCACCCAGTCCGAGAATCCCGCCAACTATGTCGGCTGGGGCAATGTGCCCGTGAGCTTCATCCGTGCCGAGGATGGCAACATCGACAGCATGACCACCAGCGCCCGCATGGGCAAGAAGCAGGTCTCCAGCCGCGGCGTCGTCTGGCAGGGCCAGCTCTGGGACAAGCTCCTCATCGGCAATTTCGGCGTCCGCACCGACATCGCCCGCTCCTGGATCCTCTCCCCCGCAGCCAACTCCACCACCGGCCTGGTCGACGTGAGCCAGTCCAACTACAACCTGGACAAGGCCTCCTTCGCTCGGATCACCGAGACCTCCCAGAGCTGGAGCATCGTCGCCCACGTGAGCCAGCTGCTGCCCGAGAAGTTCCCCCTCAAGGTCAGCCTCTACTACAACAAGTCGGAGAACTTCCAGCCTGAGGCCTCCCGCTACGACATCTACGGCAACTCCCTGCCGCTCCCCAAGGGCAAGACCTTTGACCGCGGTTTCGTGATCTCCACCAAGGACGAAAGGTTCATGCTCAAGGTGAACCAGTACGAGACCCGTGCCAGCAACGCCAGCGTGTCCGGCGGCATCGCCAACAACACCTGGTTCATCGGCGCCCTCGAGGCCTGGGGCGGCAATTGGGCCAACACCTTCGAGCACAACCTCGATGTCACCGGCGACATGAGCAGCGCAGGCAAGGGCAACTCCGGCAAGTGGACCTACGGCGCCGACATCGGCGAGACGGTCGAGCAGGCCGCCGCCCGCGAGGCAGCCGTCATCGCCGCCTGGCGCCAGCACCAGAAGAACGTCCCGAAGGCCTTCTATGACGCCTGGCAGCTCGATGTCAGCAAGGTCACCAACTACAACGCCGTCTTCAAGTACGGCAGCCCGACCTTCACCCAGGACGCCGTGTCCAAGGGCATGGAGTACGAGTTCGCCGCCAACCCGACCAAGAGCTGGCGCATCTCGATGAACGCGGCCAAGACCGAGGCTCGCAGCACCAACGTCGGCGGCGCGGCCTTCCTCGACTTCGTCAGCATCGTCGACAAGGACCTTGCCGGCGGCGCCAAGAACTCCGCGGGCGACCTTCGCATCTGGTGGGGCGGCGCGGGCAACACCACGACCTTCAGGGAGTGGACCAACAACGTCGGCTCCTCCGTGGCGCTCACCAAGCTCCAGGAAGGCCTGGCCACGCCCGAGATCCGCAAGTGGCGCTACAACCTGATCAGCAATTACAGCTTCCATTCCGGCTTCCTCAAGGGCGTCGGCGTCGGCGGCGGCTATCGCTGGCAGGACAGGGTGCTCATCGGTTATCCGCTCCTCTCGAATTCCGCCACCAAGGCCGACTTCGACATCGCCCACCCCTACATGGGCCCCACCGAGACCAACATCGACCTGTGGCTCAACTACAACCGCAAGCTCTGGAAGGGTGTCGACTGGCAGATCCAGCTCAACATCCGCAACCTCACCGCGGGCAATGACCTGATCCCCATCAGCTCCCAGCCGGACGGCACGCCTGCGGCCTACCGCATCGCGCCGCCCCGCGTGTTCACCCTATCGAACACCTTCAGGTTCTGACCACCCGGTTCAGGTCGGAACCGTGTTAGAGGACACATGCGCCCCCGCCACCAGGCGGGGGCGCATCTTTTGAGGTGTATCCGATTTTCAACTACGACCGTCGTTTCCCTTTCCTGCTCCCTCCGCTCGACCAACACCCGCCCCCCTTTTCGTCACGCGCGAGCCTCCCGGCCCCCCCTCAATGCTATAATTAGCACAGTCCGCGGATGGAACCCGCACCGCCTGACTCGGATCATGCTCCGTCCCCCTTCCCCATGATTGCCCTGCCCCCCCTGCGCGGCCACGCCCGCCCGCGCCTGTCACGCCTCGCCACAGCCGCCTCGGCAGCCCTGCTGTCCTGCCTGCTCCTTGCCCTCCTGCTCCTGCCCGCCCTGCGCGCGCAGACCGCCCCCTCCGGCGGACTCCCCCTCGTGGGCGTCGCCGACGTCGCCGTCTCGGGCGCCTTCTTCCAGGGCGGCACCAGCGGCGCCCCCGTCGCCACGCGCACCCTCGTGAGCGTGACCGACCAGCCCATCACGCAGGCCGCCCGCATCTCCGTGCAGAATCCCAACGGCAACTACTGGAGCAGCTCCGTCTCGTCACCCTCCGTGCGCGCCGTGGAGAAGGACGACGTGCTCCTCGCCCACCTGCGCCTGCGCTGCATCTCCACCACCGACGAGACCGGCAGCGCCTTCGCCACCATCTTTGTCCAGGGCCCCGCCCCCACCTACACCAAGTCCCTCGCCATCGAGGTCCGCGCAGGCTCCGAATGGGTCGAGTACTTCATCCCCTTCAAGGCCCTCGAGGCCTACGCCACCGGACAGTTCAGCGTCAACGTCGGCTTCGGCGCCGGGGCCCGCCCCCAGGTCCTCGAGATCGGCGGCGTCGAGGTCCTCTGGTACGGCAAGACCCGCACCTACGCCGAGATGCCCCGCACCTCCTTCCAGTACGAGGGCCGCGCCGCCAACGCCGCCTGGCGCGCCGAGGCCGCCGCCCGCATCGAGCAGTATCGGAAATCCAACTACGAGCTGCGCGTCGTCAACGCAGGCGGCCTGCCCGTCGCCGGCGCCTCCGTGCGCGTGCGCCTCAAACGCCACGCCTTCCCCTTCGGCGTCGCCTTCGAGTCCCGCTTCGTCGACAACCAGTCCATCCCAGCCGAGAAGGCCTACGCCGACAAGATCACCGAGCTCTTCAATTCCGGCAGCACGGGCAACGACCTCAAGTGGGGCCCCTGGATCGGCGAATGGGGCAGCAACTACGGCAAGCCCGTCGCCTTCCCCGCCCTCCAGATGTTCAAGGAGCGCGGCTTCCTGCTGCGCGGCCACGTGCTCGTCTGGCCCTCCTTCCGCAACCTGCCCAACCTCATGCAGACGCCCCTCCAGAACAGCGACCCGGGCGTCCCGAAGATGATCACCGACCACATCCACGACGAGGTCACCGGCGCCCGCCACCTCATCGACGAGTGGGACGTGCTCAACGAACCCTACGACAACCACGACGTCATGGACCGCTTCGGCAACGCCGTCATGGTCGACTGGTTCAAGCAGGCCCGCGCCGACCACCCCGGCGCCGACCTCTACATCAACGACTACGCCATCCTCTCGGGCGGCGGCACCAACGTCGCCAAGCAGGACTTCTACGAGAACACCGTTCGCTACCTGCTCGACAACGGCGCCCCCGTCACCGGCATGGGTTTCCAGGGCCACTTCGACGGCGCCCCCACCGGCATGACCAAGGTCAAGTCCATCATCGACCGCTACTCCACCGCCTTCCCCGCGATGAAGTTCAAGATCACCGAGTTCGACGTGAACACCGACGATGAACAGCTGCAGGCCGACTACACACGGGACTTCCTCACCCTCTGCTTCAGCCTCCCTCGCGTCACCGGCTTCCAATTCTGGGGTATCTGGGAGAACGACCATTGGAAGAAGCAGGCCGCCCTCTACAAGGCCGACTGGACCGAGAAGCCCAACGGCACCGCCTACCGCACCCTCGTCAAGCAGACCTGGATGACCGACAACAGCGCCACCAGCACGGCCGACGGCCGGGTCCTGGGCCGCGGCTTCAAGGGACTCTACGACGTCGAGGTCACCGTCGGCGGAAAGACTTACACCGCCCAGATGACGGTCGGTGACGGCGCCGCACCCGCCACCGTCACTGTGGACGCCAGCGTCGACGGCAAGCCCCTCTTCACCCGCGAGCCCCTCGGCCTGACGGTGTCCCCCGGCGAGCCCGCCACACTCTCCTGCGAGGTCGTCGGCCTCCCCGCCCCCACGCTTGCCTGGTACCGCAACGGCCAGGCCCTGGGACACACCGCGGCCACGCTCAACATCGCCGCGGCGGCCCTCTCCGACGAGGGCACCTATTACATCGAGGCCACCAACAGCCTCGGCACCGTGCGCTCCCGCGAATTTCGCCTCGGCGTCCGCAGTCCCGCCCAGCGCACGGGCAAGATGGTCAACATCTCCACCCGCGGCCTCGTCCTCTCCGGACAGGCCAAGATGGTCGCAGGCTTCGTGATCAAGGGCACCGGCAGCAAGCCCCTGCTCCTGCGCGCCGTCGGACCGCGCCTCTCAGACTTCGGCATGGGCTCGGTTGCAGGCGACCCGGTGCTGGACCTCTACAGGATCTCCCCCTACGGCCTCGCCTCCAGCAATGACGACTGGGACGGCTCCGTCGCCCCCCTCTTCACCTCGACCGGCGCCTTCGGCCTCGCCACCGATTCCAAGTCCTCCGCCCTCTCCGTCAGCCTGGCCGAGGGCATGTACACCACCGACTTCTCGGACAAGTCCGGCGCGGGCGGAATCGGCATCGCCGAGGCCTACGACGTGAGCCCGGACGATGCGCTCAGCCTCGTCAACATCTCCACCCGCGGCCAGGTCGGCACGGGCCAGGGCAATCTGGTCGCCGGCTTCTGCATCTCGGGCACGGTCCCCAAGCAGGTGCTCATCCGCGGCGTCGGCAAGCCCCTGGAGGGCTTCGGCCTCACCGGGGTGCTCTCCAATCCCCACATCGTCCTGCATGAGATCCTCAAGGACGGCCCCCGCGTCGTCACCAGCAACGACGACTGGTTCCTGAACTCCAACGCCTCCGCCATCTCCGACGCCTTCGCCAGCACCGGCGCCTTTTCCATCCCCGCCTACGGCAACGACGCCTGCCTCCTGGTCTGGCTCGAACCCGGCAACTACACCATCACCCTCTCCGGGGCCGACGGCGGCACCGGCATCGCCATCGTCGAGGTGTACGCGACCCCCTGAGCCCCCCCGGCATGACTTCATCCTTGCAGTGAACGCCTCCTCCCCTTCTCGTTGCGCTAACAATAGAACCGCCGGCCGGAAGGCTGGCGGGAAGGCAAGTCACAGCCCCGTCATGCCCCCGCAAAAACAAACGGTTACGATGACAGACATCGCGAAGGCGGCGGAC
>JAHFTI010000109.1:0-3237 GCA_023265535.1 Opitutaceae bacterium | reverse complement strand
TCACCACCGTCTCCCTCGCGCTGCGCAACAACCCCCGCCTTCCCGAGACCACGCGCAAGCGTATCCAGGCCCTCGCCGAGAAGCTCGGCTACCGCCCCGATCCCCTACTGCGCGCCCTCGTCGCCTACCGCGCCACCAAGTCCCCCCGCCGCAACCCGCCCACCATCGCCTACGTCACCAACTGGAACACGCGCTGGGGCTGGAAGCAGACCACCGCCCACCCCGACTTCTTCGAGGGAGCGCAGACCAAGGCGCGCGAGCTCGGCTACAACCTCGAGCACTTCTGGATGCGCGAGCCGGGCCTCACCCACGGCCGCCTCTCCCGCATCCTGCTCTCGCGCGGCATCACCGGCCTCGTCATCGCCTCCCACGTGCGCGAGATCGACACCGACCTCCACTTCGACTGGTCCCAGTTCAGCGCGGTCAAGATCGACTACTTCCCCCACCGCCCGCCGGTGGCCAATGTAACCAACAATCAACTACAGGTCATCCGCCTCGCCACCCAGCGCGTGCTCGCCGCCGGCTACCGCCGCGTGGGCTTCGTCATGGACGAGGGCTGGGACATCACGGTCGACCGGCTCTGGAGCGCCGGCTTCCTCTGGGAGCAGCAGAAACTGCCCACCCGGGAGCGCATCCCCGCCTATCTTTTCCCCAACAAGGAACCGCTTGAGGAGTGGTTCAGGCGCACACGCCCCGAGGTCATCATCAGCAAGCGCGAGTTTGTGATGCCGACCATCGAGAAACTCGGCTTTTCGATCCCGAAGGACATCGCCTTTGTAGACCTCTTCCTCGAGGACGAAAGCGGCCGCTTCGCCGGCGTGCGCCAGAACCACAGCACCGTCGGCGCCCACGCGGTCGCCATGCTCGACGGCCTGCTGCAGCACAACATCCGCGGCATCCCGGAGATCCCCCAGACCACCTACGTCGAGGGAACCTGGTTCGACGGAGCCACCTGCCCCGTCCGCAAAAACGCCCTCGAGGCCGCGGAAATCACCCCGGCCTGAGGGCGTGAATGAAACTTAGGACTGCTGGAACTTCGCGCGACGCGCGGCCAGCTCGTCCTGGATCTGGATGTTCAGCCGCTTCGTGATCGGATAGAAGGCCAGGGCCAGCACACCGAGGCCGAACGGCAGCGCGGACCACAGCGTCGCGATCACGCGGATGCCCTGGCTGGCCTCGGCGGTCTGCACCGCGTTGGGCACATAATGGTAGGAGGCGAGCAGCCATCCGCCGACTGCCCCGCCCAGTCCGAGACCGGCCTTGAGGGCGAAGACGATGCCGGCGTACACAAACCCGGTTGCGCGGCGCCCGGTCTGCCATTCGGAATAGTCGGCCACGTCCGCGATCATTGCCCAGAGCAGCGGGATCGTCGGGCCATAGGCTGCCGGCCACAGCAGGCTCAGCACAAACAGGGTGCCGATCGAGGAGGCGGGCACGAAGTAAATGGCTGCGGTGATGAGCGTGGTCATCGCCAGGCCGGTGACAAACACCGTCTTCTTGCCAAAACGCTCGGCGAGCGCCTTGGAACACAGCACACCCAGGATCGTCACGACATTGCCCGCCATGTTGAAGACACTCAGGCCGACGTCGGTGAGGTTAGAGGGGATGTACCCCGCGGCAGCCACGCCCTCGGGCGGGGTGTTCATGATGAAGCCGAAATAGCCCAGCATCGTCTTGAACCAGCCTCCGTCGGCGGCACCCAGGCTGCCCAGGCCGATACCGTTGACCCACTCGAGCAGCGCCGGCTTGTCGACGTAGTAGGTGAAATAGTTGTACATGCCGCCGCCGCGCAGGGCCAGCGTCGTGAAGACGAAGAGGGTGATCGCGAACATCGCAACCCAGGGCTTGCAGCGGAACACCGCCTTGAAGTCCTCCTTGATCGAGCTCTTCTGCTGGGGATCGGGACGGATGCGCTCCTTGGCGCAAACGCCGGCAATGATGTAGAACATCACAGCGAGGCCGCCGAAGATCGCAAAGGTCATCGAAAAGCCCAGCGCCTTGTTGCCAGCGCCCAGCTTGGCGACCAGCGGCAGGGTGAAGCCCTGCACCGCAAAGGTCGCCACCATGGCCGCAACGAAGCGGTACTGTGCGATGCTCGTGCGCTCGCTCACGTCGCCGGTCATCACGCCGCTCAGCGCGGAGTACGGCGTGTTGTTGGCCGAATAGACGACCATCAGCAGCGTGTAGGAAATGGCGGCATAGACGACGGTGGCCGTGCTGCCCAGGCCGGGCACCGTGTAGGCAGCCCACAGGATCAGGCCGAAGGGAACTGCGGTCCACAACACCCAGGGGCGGAACTTGCCGATGCGCGTGTTGGTGCGGTCGGCCAGGATGCCCACCACGGGATCGACGATGCCGTCAAAGAGGCGCACCAGCAGGAAGACCCAGCCGATGGTCGAGGCGGCCACGCCCATGACGTCCGTGTAGAACGCCTGCTGGTACATGATCATCGCCTGGAAAAAGAAATTGGTCGCAGCGTCGCCAAGGCTGTAACCGGCTTTTTCCCTGAAGGAAAGTTTCTGGGAGGAATCGCTCATGGGGTCTGTGTTGGGGAGGGGGGGGGCTTGTGGGTGCTGTAGAAATCAGGGCATGAAGAGGGGCGCCTGCGGCCCCTCACTCGGAGAGCCAGAGCCAGGTGGTGACGCCGCGCGGATAATAGCGGCTGCCGCAGGTCACTCCGGTGTCGCTGAAGATCTGGTCGCACATGGCGAAAGCGCCGCAGCCTGGACGGCGTTGCCAGTCGGCGTGCACCTTGTCCGCGGCGCGCGCGGCCTCGGTGAGGGACGAGGGGAAAAGACGGCGCACCACATGCTGGCTGAGGGCGATCTTGCTGAACCAGGTGTTGCGGCTGGTGCTGCTGAGCTTCCAGCCACCGCTCACCGCGTCTAGGCATACGCCCCGCACGAAGGCGCCCTGGAGATGACGCTCGAACATGACCAAAAGCGGCTCGCAGCCTGCGATGTCGGCCTCCAGGCCGAGATAAAGGGGATAGGCCAGGCCCTCGACGGCGGGGATGATGTGGGAGCGGTTGCCCTTCTCGAAGACTGCCGGAAAGAAGCCGGCCTGGGCGTCGAACTGTTCACCCAGACCGGCTCTTACCCGGGCGACCGCACGCTCGGAGCGCGCGGCCGCATCTAGCACCCCTAACCTGACAAAGGTATGACGCAGCACGAGCCAGGCACCGAGGGCCTTGCCCGTGAGGTAAAGATTGTTGCGCGCCTGACCGAGGCTCACGTC
>JAHFTI010000108.1 GCA_023265535.1 Opitutaceae bacterium | reverse complement strand
TGATTGGCACCTGGGACGCAGCCGGCGTGCGCACCCTTTATGTGCAGGGTGTGGCGGTCGCCAGCGACAGGCCCGGCCGGCTTGTTCCGGCCGCACTGGGGGCGCCCTTCCTGCTGGGCCGCAGCCGCGAGGCGCTCCCGCCCCAGGGGGCCCTTCGCCCCGAGGCCAATGGCCTTTATCACAGCTATCTTGATGGCGCCCTCGATGAGCTCCGGCTGTGGCCTGAGGCTCTCACGGCGGCGCAGGCGCGCGCGCGTTTCCTGGCAACCACTCCGGGGGCCATCCCTGCACCCCTGGCAGCCCGCGTGCTGCCCGCCGGCCCCCCGGGACCGGGGCCCTTTGGCGCGTATAACACGGAACTGCAGTTTTACCCGCAATGGGATCGCCTCTGGCGCACCGGCCCCCATGCCGATGTCGTCGTGCGCTTCGACTCCCATGCCGGACGCCTCGTGTTCTGGCGCGGCACCAGCTACATCCCGCATTGGGTCACCGAGAACGGCATCTGGTACACCAATGAGTTCAACGAGACCTGGGGTGGCATCAAGGGCTGCGGCGAGCCCATGTCCGACAAGCAGTGCCGCTACTCCCGTGTCGCCGTCATTGAAAGCGGTCCCGTCCGCAGCGTGGTCCACTGGCGTTACGCCCTCACCGATGTCTTCTATGAGATCGCCCGCGCCGATGCCGACACAGGCTGGGGGGATTGGTCCGACGAGCTCCACACGATCTACCCCGATGGCACCTCGGTGCGCGACATCACCCTGCACAGTTCCCAGCAGCAGGAGGCGCACGAGTGGCACGAGGGCATCGTCGTGATGGGCCCGGGCATGCGCCCCGAGGATTGCCTCGAGGGGCGCGGGCTCACCGTGCTGCAGGCCGATGGGCGGCGCCAGGACTTCGACTGGACCGGCTCCACCCCTCCCAACGATCCCGGCACGGCGCAGGGTGCCTGTATCTATGTGGTGAATACACGGAGCGTGCTGCGCCCCTTTGTCCTGGTGCGCCCGCAGGACAAGCCCTCCTTCAACCTCTTTTCCAAGGAGGTCCGCCGCGAGGTCAGCATGTACCCCTGGTGGAACCACTGGCCCGCCTCCCAGGGTGCCTCCGACGGTCGCTACGCCTTCGCCGCCGACCGTCCCAGCCACGCCTCCCTGCACAACATCAGCTGGGGCGCCCTGGAACGGGGCCACCACTCCGAGCGCCGCATCATGCTTGCCGGCCTCACCGCCGGAAAGCCCGGGGAGCTCCTGCCCCTCCTGCGTTCCTGGTCGGCCCCGCCCCGCCTGACTGCGCGCCTGCCCTCCGGCGGGACCGTCGCCGCCAGCTTCCTTCCCGCGCGCAAGGCCTGGGAGATCGCCCCGTGCGGCGAAGCCTCCCTCGACCTGGCTTTCGATGCGTCCCCCTCTTCCCCGGTGGTCAATCCCTGCCTCGAGCTTCGTGGCTGGGACCTCCCGCCCTCCGCGGTCTCGCTCAACGGGCGTATCCTGAATTTGGGTACGGAGTATCGGGTCCAGGTCCGTCCCGGCCTCGGCGAGTCCGTGCTGCTTCTCTGGCTTCCGCTCAGGGGTGATGCCCCCCTCTCCCTCACGGTCGTGCGCTGATGCGTCGGCGGGAGCGGGGGAGGGCGGCAGGCCCGTCCCTAGAGTTTCCCCAGCGAGTAGAACACCTCCTGGTAGCCCTTGGGGTCGGCCGCCTGGAAGCCCTTTCTCATGAAGATCACCCCGCTCTTCCTGAAGGTGCGCGGGTCGTCGAAGTTGACGTCGATGAAGGTGCGGAAGCCCATCACGTTCTTCCAGGGAAGCAGGCCGGGATGGGCCACCTCGGCCTCGCCGTTGCTTCCGTGCACATGCTGTGCGCGCGGCGGAAGCAGGAAGCCATCCTCCGTGTGCAGCGCGTACACCGCGAAGGTGGGCGCCCTCTGGCCGTCGGCGGAGGTCTGCAGGCAGAAACCCTGCGCCACGCGCACGTCGCGGCTGGTGGAGATGAAGCCGCGCAGGAACTCGTCGGTCACCATTCGCTCGATGTGGAACTTTTCGCCCTCCAGGATGGAACGCCAGATCTGGTACTCGGTGAAGTCGCGCCCCTGCTTTCCCTGCCCCCGGATGTATTGGTAGACCTCGTCCGCATCGACGTCGCGATTGAAGCGCTCCTTCATGTACTTGGCGAAGCGGGTGCCGATGAGCTTCATGTAGGGCTCGTCCGTGCGCGTGGAGGGAGGCTGAAAGCCGCCCGCGGCGCGGATGTCGCTGACGCGCCGCTTGTCGCCGCGAAAGACGTAGGCGTTCACGCGGTCGAGGTCGCGGATCTTGTCCCAGTCGGTGGCATGCTTGCCATAGAGCGGTCGAGAATTGTCGGGGGCTCCTGCCGGGCGATGGGTGCCGAAGGCGGGCCGGCCCTGCGGCGTTGCGGTGTTGACCCTGGCGGGTCTCCACTGGCGCTGCGCCATGGTCGTGAAAAAGGCGGCGTAGGAGTGCTGGATCGAAACCGGAATCATGCTCCGGATGAAGTTCATGTTGTCGCGCGAGCAGTTCAGCGCCCGGGCCTGGGCTTCGGCCTGGTTGGGCAACGGGACGGCGTCGAACTCCGAACCGAACATCTGAATGTTCACCGCATCGTAGTCGGGGGGAAGGCTCGCGGCCGGACGCGAGGGCGGAGGCTTGGGCAGGCTGGGCATCCGGTGACCACTGAGGAAGTTTCCGAGGGGCATGTCTGGGGGAGGGTTGAAGGGGTGCGGTTCAGGGCGTCGGGCCCCTTGCGGCATACCTTTGCCAGTCTCGACCTCGGGGCAAACCGGGCGGCGCAATGCTCCCTTGAATGGCAGCTGTTTGCGCAGGGAGGACTGCCCCAGTCGCCCCGGCCTTGTTTGCCCAACCCCGTCAGGGGCAAATCCCAGGGGTGTCAAGCCGGGTGATAAGCCCGTGTCCTATTCCTCTGGATGTAAGTGAATTATGGATACGCCAGGGAGCGGCGGCCCGCCGATGAAGCAGTTGTGCTAATTGCGTGCATTAACTGCACTGTCCATCCTCTTGGGAGCGGTTAAACTGGCTACTACCAGCCTGGTTGTGGCGGACCGCTCCTCGGTAGCCCCTCCGAAGGGGCCTTTTGACGCTGCCTTCTCCGACTCAGTGTATCCCCCCAAGCGAATGCTCTTGGCGATCGCATTCGTGCACGCCTAATTTCCTCCCGTGCAAACAGTCGGACATTTCGCGGCCCGGTTGCCTCAACGCCACGCACCTCAGACGCCTCCATGCAACGCCGCGTACTGATTCACCTTCTGGTCGGACTGCTGCTGTTCCTCGTCTCGTCGTGCGGAGACGGGCCTTCCCTTCGTATCGGTTTCCTGGGCACCTTCACGGGCCGCTTCTCTGACCTCAGCATGTCGGGTCACAACGGCGCCATTCTCGCCGTCGAGGAATGCAACAAGGCCGGCGGCATCCAGGGTCGCACCGTGGAACTGCTCGAGGAGGACGACCGGGCCGACGAGGCCTCGGCGCTCGCCGGGCTGCGGAGCCTCGAGTCGCGTGGCTGCGTCGCCGTTGTCGGGCCGATGATCAGCAAGACGGCCCTTCCCGTGGCGGCCGAGGCGACCCGGCTCAACCTCGTGGTCGTGGGGCCGACCATCAGCACCAACCAGCTCACGGGCATCGATGACTCCTTCTTCCGCGTGTATACACCGAGTGAATACACCTCGCGCCAGCTGGCACGCGAGGTCCATGCGCTCGGCATGAGGAGGGTGATCGGCCTCTACGACCTCACCAATCGCGCGCACACCGAGGGCGCCTATTTTGCATTCCGTGATGAGTTCCTGAAGCTGGGCGGCGAGGTGCTGCCGCCCATCACCTTCGCCGCGAACGAGCAGCCCTCCTTCACCTCCCTCGCCCACCGTGTGGTGGACCAGGGGGCCGACTCCGTGTTTGTCCTGATGAGCACCATGGACACCGCCCTCTTCAGCCAATGCCTCTGGAAACTCCGGTCGAAGCTGCTGCTGTGTTGCTCCGACTGGTCGGGGACAGGGGATCTTGCCGAGTTTGCCGGGCGCTCCATCGACGGCCTGGTCTTTCTTCACTCCATGGATCCGCAGGCCAACCGTGCCTGGGTGGCCAACTATCGGAAACGCTTCGGCAAGACCCCCGACTTTGCCGCGCTCCGTTGCTATGAGGCAGCCTGGGTCCTGCTTCAGGCATTGGCGAAGGATCCCGCCCGCGCCACGCTGCGCACCCAGTTGCTCGGCCTCCGCAGTTTTCAGGTCGGCGAATCCCTCATCGAGTTCGATGCGTTTGGCGACGTGGTGCGCGCCCACCATCCCTATCGTTTTGTCGCCGGCAAGATGGAGCCGCTCCACCCGAACCCATGAGCTCCGGCCTGCCCAGCATTCGCAGGGAATTGCTCATCCGCCTCCTTACCACGGCGCTGGTGCCCCTGCTCATCGTGGGAGCCCTGTCCCTCGCGCTCTGGAGCCATTACCTGAGGAGCAACGCCCTGGAGGATGGGGAACACCTTGCCCTCAACGTGGCCGCGGAGCTGCAGGGCCGCCTGCTCGCCGCCGAAACGACTGTCGTCTCCCTTTCCCAGATCCTGGAGCGCTTCGAGAAGGAGGGTGCGCCCGCGGGCGCTTCCGACTCGGTGCTGGGTTTCGCCACCCAGGATTCCCCGCTCTTCGAAACCATCTACCGGGTCAATGCCGAAGGGATCGTCATGGGCATCGGCCTGCCCAGGCTCCTGGCCCAGCGGCAGGAGGATTATGTCGGCATCGATCTCTCGCGCCTCCCCATTTTCCAGCGCGTGAAGTTCGAGGGGCGGGCGCTTTGGTCCGACAGCCATCTTTCGCTCACGACGGGCCAGCCCTCGCTCACCTACTGCATGCCCTTCCGCAACGGCTTCCTGGTCGCCAGCACCACCTTGAACCGCGTCGAGGGGCTCACCACGCCTCTCGACGATGTGGACGAGTACAAGACCCTGCTCCTGGACTCCAAGGGTGTGGTCCTGCTCGGCACGGACGGAAAGCGTCCCTCGCGCATCCTCAAGCTGGATCACCTCGAGCTGGTGAAGAATGCGCTGCGGGGAGAGACGGGCAGCGGCAGCTTCCAATGGCAGGACGAAGCATGTCTCGGCACCTGCGTAGCGCTTCCGCAGACAGGCTGGCTGATCATCGCCTTTGCCAAGACCGACGTCGTGCTGCGGACCCTTTCCTGGATGATCGGGCTGAGTGTGGTGGGCATTGTGCTGGGCATGGCCCTGGCCGTGGTGCTGTCCCTTGTCGTCTCCAATCGCATTGCGCAGCCGCTCGCCGTGTTTTCCGCGAAGACCAGGGAGATTGCCGAGGGCAATTACGTGATCCCCTTCGACGCGCAGCCCTACAGTGAACTGGATCAGATGGCGGGTGCGCTCAGGCAGATGGGTCTCGCGATCCAGGAGCGCGAGCAACGCCAGCAGGCGATCGAGGCCGAGCTGCGCCAGTCGCAGAAGATGGAGGCCATGGGCAAGCTGGTCGGCGGCATCGCCCATGATTTCAACAACATGCTCCAAGGCATACGGGGCTTCACCGAGCTGGCAAAGATCGAGGTGGGTGACGGGCACGCCGCACAGGACTCCCTCGATGAGACGCTCTCCGCGTGCTCACGGGCCACGGAGCTGGTGCAGCAGCTGCTCATTTTTTCGCGCAAGGATAAACCCTCGCCGACGCATCTCGAACTCAACACCTTCCTGCCCTCCTCGCTCAAGATGCTGCGCAGGGTGGTGGGTGAGCAGATCACCATCGAGTTCACCCCGAGCGAAAAGCCCGCCTGGATCCTGATCGACAGGGTGCAGATCGAGCAGGTGTTCATGAACCTGTCGGTCAATGCCAGTGATGCCATGCCGAAGGGCGGTCGGCTCCATTTCTCGCTGGTGCACCTGGAGGCTGACGACCCTGCGCGCAGCAGGGTGGAGTTGTCCGTCTCCGACACCGGACACGGCATGAGGCCCGAGGTGCTCGCCCGGATTTTTGATCCCTTCTTCACGACCAAGGATGTGGGCAAGGGCACCGGCCTGGGCCTTGCCACCGTGTATGGCATCATGCAGCAGTGCGGCGGTTCGATCCGCGTGGAAAGCGAGCCCGGGAAGGGCACGGTGTTTCACCTGAGTTTCCCCCGGGTGGCGGCGCCCGGCGATGCCACTGTCGCGCCTGCGGACGCCACCGGCACGAAGCCTTCCGTCGGCGCCGCGGAGGATGTCCGCACTGTCCTGGTCGCCGAGGATGACGCTGTGCTGCGCCAGCTGATCAACGGTGTCCTCAAGGCCGAGGGGTATGTGCCTCTGCTCGCCGAGAACGGCCTGCGTGCCGTCGAGCTTTTCGAATTAAACGCCGACTGCATCTCCCTCGTGATCCTCGACGTGGTCATGCCGGGAAGGAATGGTGCCGAGGTGGCCGAACACCTGTGGCGCCGGCGCCCGGAGCTCCCCATCCTTTTCATCAGCGGCTATTTCACGGACTACCTCGACCCCTCGCTGATCCCGCCCGAGAAGGGGCGCATCCTGAGGAAGCCCTATGGGCAGCAGCAGTTGGTGGCGGTCCTTCGTGAGATGCTGGCCACGGGGCGCTGAGGCCGTGCCGGACGGGCGAGGCACGCGTGGCAGGCGGGGCGGGTGCGCCTCCGCGTTACGCACACTTTTCAGGCAAGGGCTCTCATTTTCAGGGCTGGTGCGAATCGGTATCCTTGTTCCACTCCCATGCCTGCCCACGCTCCGTGCCCCGCTGAACAGTTGCTCAACGAAGTCATCCGGCTTTTCCCGTCCTTCCTCGAGGACCCCGTCGATGCCGCGCAATGCAGGGGTAATGCGGGCGTTTACCTGTTCGATCCTTCCGGCCGCGTGTTCGGCCACGTCTTCGGGACCGACAAGGCGCTGGCCCGCCAATTCCTGGGTCTCGCCCATCGCAAGGCCCTGCAGGTGTGGAGCACGGGCTACGCGACAGGGCGTTTTGAGGAGCTCGTCTATGCGGGCAAGCTCGACGAGTGCCAGTTTGGCGTCAACCGCCCGGACTTCATCGGCTGGGAGGGCGGCGTCCCCTTTGTGTTGCCCGATGGTTCGCTCCTGGCCGCCGGCTTCTCGGGCTTTCGCGGCATGAACGACGTCGCCATCCTGAAGCGTGCCGCCGCCGCGGTTCCCGGCCTGACCGTCAGGGAGGCCTGAGAGACGGCGCCGTGGGATCGGGGCCGCAGGCACGGGGCTTCCTTGGTCTCGCCCCCGCCTCCGCCCTGTACGCCTCCCTTGGTGTCGGGCTCCTCAGCAAATGTGATCCGGGAAGTGCTTTTTCATGCACTGCGGGCAGATGCCGTGGCTGAACTCCGCCTCGGAACGCTCCCGGATGTAGTACTCCAGCTGCTGCCAGGCGCCCCGGTCATCGCGGATGTTTTTGCAGTAGCTGCAAATCGGGATCATGCCCCTCAGGGAACGCACCTCTGCGCGGCTTTGCGTCAGGTTCCGGGTGCGTTCCTCCAGGAGCTCGTTGAGCCGGAGGTGCTGCTCGTGAATCATTCCGGCCATCGTGTTGAATTCGCCTGAGAGCCGGCCGATCTCGTCCTCGGAGTGCACCGGTGAGCGGGCGGTCCCTTCGCCTGCGGCGAAGCGCGCCATGGCCTCCGACAGTTTTTGGATCGGCAGGAGCAGGCGCCTTATGATCAGCCAGGCAGCCACAAAGACAAAGGCCCCGATGAGCAGGCTTTCGAGGAGAAGCACCTGCAGGGCCCTGCGGGCGGGCGCCTCCACCACGCTTTGCGGGACCGACACGCCCATGACCCAGCGTTGGCGCTTGACCGGCTGGAGCACCGCCCATTTCTGCGCCTCCTCGAAGTTGTAGAGCATCGTCAGGGCTTCACCCGTGGCGAGCGTCTCCCGGTAGGCTTCGACCACGTTTTGCGAAATGGCCAGCTGGGGGATTTCCCTGCCTAGGAATTGCCTGCCCTCCCGCAGTTCACGCTGCGTCTCGGGGCTGAGCGGTGCGATGCTGTGGTAGTTCAGCCTGGGATCGCTGTGCACCAGCACAATGCCCTTCTCGTTGGCCAGGTAGGCGTGCCTGCCGGCGCCCTTCAGCGACCCGATTGCCTGCGCAATGGAGTCCACCGTGACCTCGGTCACCACGACGCCTGCGATCTGTGTATCCAGATAGGCAGGACAGGCGGAGAAGACCCTCGGGGTGCGCGTGACGGAGCCGATGATCCAATCGCTCGTGGAGGGCCTGCCCCTGAGGGCCTCCTGGACGTAGTTGCGAAAGGCGATATTGTGTCCGATGAAGCTGCGGTCGCTCGACGCGATGATGTCGCCCTTCAGGCTGACCACAAACACGGCCGACAAGTCCGAGGCACCCTGCACATGGCTCTTCAGCCACCGGTTGAATGATTCCGAGGCCGAGGGATCGCTGAAGCCGCCGCCGAGGTATTCCTTCACGTCGCGGGCAAGCGCCAGGTGCCGCACCACCCCGTGGTTGGTCGCCAGGTACGCATCGATCTGGGACGCGACGCGCTCTGAAAGGAAGCGCAGGTCGCGCAGCTCCTTTTGCTCGGCCTGTTCCCGCTCCCTGTAATAGGCCAGGCCGCCGATGCCCAGCAGCCCGAGGAAAAGCACCGAGGCGATGGCAAAGCTGAGCTTGGTGGACAAGGAGACTGCTCGCAGTTTAACGCGGGCGGAACGCCACAGACTGGGACTCGGGGTATCCACTTGCTGGAGAGTTTCCTGAAGCGATTTCTCCTGCAAGGGAATTCAAGGGAGGACGCCCCCGGGGGCGCGTCCCTGTGCCTGGCTAGTTGGGAGCCTTGATGCCCAGCATGGGGTAGAGCTTCTCGACGGCCCCGAGGACGATCACGCAGTTGGTCTGCTCGGGCTTGCCTTGCACCACGCGGGGCTTGAAGCGTGCCTTCAGCACTGCTTCGGCCGTGGCCTTGGGGTCGACTCCTTCGCTGCCGGACAAGGGGTGTGTGCGCGCCACTCCGCCATCAGCCCGTACCACGACCAGAAGGCTGCAGTACGCGTCCTTTCCCGGGGCCTCGCCGTCGGCCATCACGAGGGAGGGGGCGGGGCCGTCAGGCACAGCCATGGTCAGGTTCTCGGTGTACTGGATGCCGATCTGGGGGTGGTCCTCGATGTACCTCTTGGCGTCCGAGACGATCTCTTCCACGCCCAGGAGCTGCTCATCGCGCAGGTGGAAGGACATGGGCACCCTCATCTTCGTACGGACGTTGCGGCCGTTCTTCTGGCCTGGCCTGAAGCGAAATTTTTTGACGACCTCAAGGGTGGCCTCGCCGAACAGGGGATGGGTGGCGCTGATGATCGAGTCAGGGGTGGTGGAGCCGTCCGGTTCGACAAAGAAACTGACCTCGGCTTCACCCTCGATCATGAGCAGGCGAAGTGAGAGCGGGTACGTGGGCCGCACGATGTAGGTGAGTTCCGGCTGAATGACCTGATCCCTTTTCCTGGGCTGGGCCTGCTTGGGAAAGAGCTTCACGTAGAGGTCCTCGTAGCCGGTGTTCAGGACTGTTTGCATGGCTGCCGCCAGGCTTTGTTCATGCCGTGCCAATTTCAGCACCTGGGTGGCGCGTTCGTTGCCGCGTTGGTGTGCGAGGTTCAGCCAGATGAGCGCCTGCACCTCGCTGCGATGGGGCGAATCCGGATGGAGCAGCTCAAGAAGCGCGCGCGTGTAGGGCGCCTCCCTGTCGCCTCCCTCCGTCGCCAGGTCAAGCCAGCGGGTCGCGAGCGCCCAGTTGCGCTGCTCGGAAGGCCCCTCAAGGAGGCTGCGGTTGAGGGCTCGCATGGCGACATGGTAGTCTTCCTCCGCGGAAAGCATGTACCACCGTTGGGCGCGCTCATGATCCTCGGCCAGGGTCACCTTTTTCGCCTTCTGCTCAATGGCCTGCCCGAGCTCAACCTGTGCGGCTACATCGTCCGCGGCGCTTGCACGCTCCAGCCAGCGCAAGCCTT
>JAHFTI010000107.1 GCA_023265535.1 Opitutaceae bacterium | reverse complement strand
GGGTGAGTCAGGGAACCGGGAAAGAGGAAAAGGGGAGGTCTGGGTGCTGGAGGATGTCGTGCAGAATGGGGTGTATGGCTTGCAGAAGTGACCAGGAGGATTTCAGGGGAGTCCGGTGAAGCAGGACAGGGGGACACAGGGTCCCCTGGGACGCCTCAGGTTTCGGGATGGAGGATACGAAGGATCGCGGCGCGTTGCTCCTCGGAGAGGCCGCGGCCGCTGCGCGAGCACAGGATGAATTCCGTATCCAAAGTCGTCATACGCCAGAGCTCCTCATTGCCCGGCCTCAGGGCTAGCACCGGGGAACTGCGTTCGGCACGCAGCTCGGCGAGCCCGCGCTCGAGCAGTTCGCGCAGGGTCGCCTCATCGCGGCCAAAGAGCAGCTCACGCACGCGGCGCAGCGGAAGCCCCTTGGCCTGCAGCAGGCGCAGCGCGCAAAGCTGGAGGTACTGGAGCTCGCCATAGAGCCCACCCTCCCCAGGCCCGGCCACGAGGCCAAGCGTGCGGTAGTAGCGGATGTTGCGCTCCGACACCTGCTCGCCGGCCTGGCCATTCGCAGGGGCCACAGCGTGCTGCGCACACCAGCCATTCACCTTGTCCGCGAGTTTTTCGAGAGGGAGCTTCATGTCGATGCAGTGTCAATGACAGTGTGACAGTGTTACTGTCAATACTGAAACGGGTGCTCCAATGACGAACGCCCACTGTTCAACGCGACAGCCTCCGCCCCATGGAGTGACTGAAAGGGGTCACATCTATACACATTACACGCAACCCAGCCGCCATAGGTCGAAAACAGAAATGACATGTAATCCCTGTTCACTTTTGCGTGGCGGCGTGAGGAAAAGCCAATCAAAGGCATGGACTGATCGACAAAGTAGCGCGCAAAAGCCAAGCGGCTTAAGAACTTTTTTATTTGTCACAAGCAACTAAGTTTTACCTTATGCGCCATGGCAAGACAACTCAGGTCAGAGTATCCCGGGGCGTGTTATCACATCCTAAACCGAGGCAATTACCGCCAGCCCCTATTTGAGGAGGCCGGGGCAGCAGGCTCCTTTGAACACTGCATTTTCGAAACAAGCGCGAAATACGAATGGCGCTTGCATGCCTTTGCCATCATGCGGAATCACTTCCACCTCGTCCTCGAAACGCCCATCCCGAATCTAAGCATGGGCATGAAGTCCCTTCAGGGAACCTGGGCCAATAGATTCAATCGTCTCCATTCTGAGCGAGGCCGGCCTTTCCAAGGCCGATTCAAGGCATTCCCAGTCGAACATGGTTTTGCACTGGCACAGGTATGCCACTACGTTCACCTCAACCCCTTGCGGGCGGGAATCGTAAAGTTGGCCTCCCTGCTCGAGTATCGCTGGAGCAGCCTGTGGTGGTACGGGCGCAGGAAGCGCCCCTCCTGCCTTGAACCGAACACAGTGCTCCTGCAGGCCGGAAACCTGAGAGATGAGCAGGCCCATTGGCTTCTCTACCGTGATTATCTGGGCGTGCTTGCCCAAGACGATCCGGGCAAATTGAGGATGGAACTAAAGCGACTATGCAAGAACTGGGCCGCCGAGAAGTCAGGAGCTTCATGCGACAGTTTGCTTGGAGGCGAGTGTGCGCAATTCCCCTTGCACGCTTCAATAAATGAGGCGGATCAAAGAGGTCGATTGGTTGAGTCAAAGGCTCGCCACTGGGAGCAATCACTCAGGGAAATCGCGATCTCCGGAGGAATAGACTTGGACAGGCTTGGCAATGGCAAGTCCTCTCACGACAAAGTGCTTCTTGCAGCCAGAATGAAGGCCACCACAGATGTCAGCAACGGTTGGCTATGCGAGCGACTTGGAATGGGTACACCCATGAACGTGAGCCAGACGGTGCGACGCCTCAAGTTGAACACTCAGGACGGGCCGAACGAGCTCGGGTTGCGTGTAAAGTGTATAGATGTGACCCCTTCATGAAAAGGGCCGCTCCCCGGATCGGGAAGCGGCCCTCAAAGTGTATCAGAACTTCAGATACAGCGTGGCTGCAGCTCAGTAGCTGGCGGCGACACCCTTGATGTTCTTCTTGGCCATCCAGGACATCATGCCGCGCAGGCGGGCGCCGGTCTTCTCGATCGGGTGAGCCTCGCCCTTCTTGAGCAGCTTGTTGTAGTTCTTCAGGCCGCCCTTGTACTCCTTGACCCACTCCTTGACGAAGGCGCCGGACTGGATCTCCTTGAGGATCTTCTTCATCTCGGCCTTGGTGCGCTTGTCGACCACGCGGGGGCCGCGGGTGATGTCACCGAACTTGGCGGTCTCGGAGATCGAGAAACGCATGCCGGCGATGCCGGACTCGTACATGAGGTCGCAGATGAGCTTCAGCTCGTGGAGACACTCGAAGTAGGCCATCTCGGGCTGGTAGCCAGCCTCGACGAGGGTCTCGAAACCGGCCTGCACGAGGGCGCTGGCGCCACCGCAGAGGACGGCCTGCTCGCCGAAGAGGTCGGTCTCGCACTCTTCCTTGAAGGTGGTCTCGAGGACGCCGGCGCGGGTCGAGCCGATGCCCTTGGCCCAGGCGAGGGCGATCTTCTTGGCGGCCTTGCTCTTGTTCTGGTAGACGGCGATGAGGGCAGGCATGCCCTTGCCCTCGACATAGAGGCGGCGGACCATGTGGCCGGGGCCCTTCGGGGCGACCATGATCACGTCGATGTCATTGGTGGGCTTGATCAGGCCGAAGTGGACGGCGAGACCGTGCGAGAAGATCAGGCACTTGCCCTTGGAGAGATTGGGGAGGATGTCGTTGGTGTAGACATCGGCCTGCTTCATGTCGGGCAGACCCACGAGGATGACGTCGGCCTTCTTGACGGCGGCGCCGGTCTCGAGGACCTCGAAGCCATGCTTCTCGGCGACTTCCTTGGACTTCGAACCCTTGTAGAGGCCGATGACGACCTTGCAGCCGCTGTCCTTGAGGTTCAGCGCATGGGCATGGCCCTGGGAGCCGAAGCCGAGAACGGCGATGGTCTTGTTGGCGAACACGCCGAGATCGGCGTCCTTGTCGGTGTATACTTTGGCAGGCATGTGTAGTAGGAAACGAGTGTTGGACTGACGGGGTTGGAAAGGAGGAACTCAGCGCTTCAGGGCAAGCACGCCGGTGCGGGCGAGCTCGATGATGCCGAAGGGCTCGAGGAGATCGAGGAGGGCGGCGACCTTGTCCTCGGTGCCGGTGGCCTCGATGATGACCGAGGCCTTGGCGACATTGACGATCTTGGCGCGGAAGATGTCGCAGATCTGCATGATCTCGGAGCGGCTCTTGTTGTCGGCCTTCACCTTCACGAGGATCATCTCGCGGGAAACGGCCTGCCCCTCCTTGAAGTCGAGCACCTCGACGACATTGATCAGCTTGCGCAGCTGGCGCACGGCGAGCTCGAGGGAGGAGCCGTCACCCTTCAGCACCACGGTGATGCGGGAGAGCTCGGGATCGTGCGTCGGCGCCACATTGAGGGAGTCAATGTTGAAGCCGCGCCCCGAGAACATGCCCGCCACGCGAGCAAGCACGCCGAATTTGTTCTCAACGAGGACCGAAATCGTGTGTCGCATAGTGCTGTGAGTTATGTTTTTAGTAAGAAAAGTGCGTGGGCTGTACAGAGAGGCGTGCCATCCGAAGCCCGCGCGGCGGGCGTAGGATGGTGGACGCTGAGGGACTCGAACCCCCGACCCGCTCGGTGTAAACGAGCTGCTCTAACCAACTGAGCTAAGCGTCCGTGCCAAGGGTCCAGCCAAGCGTGAGACACGCTCGGCTGGCAAGATTTTTTCAAGGGGGCGCCAGAGCGGCTAATAGCCCGGCCCCCCGTCACCGAACCCGGTTCAGCGGGCCTTGGGCTTGAGCCAGCCCTTGCTGATCATGAGTTCCGCGTTCTGCACGGCGTTGAGCGCGGCACCCTTCCACAGGTTGTCGCCGCTGACCCAGAAGGCCAGGCCGTTGTCGAAGGCGGTGTCGATGCGGATGCGGCCCACGCCGGCCTTCACCTTGCGGGTGAAATCAAGCGGGGTCGGGTACTTGCGGGCCGCGGTGTCGTCGACGAGCTCGGCTCCCTCGAAGGCGGCGATGGCGGCGCGGGCGGCCTCCACGCTGACGGGGCGTTCAAACTCGGCATTGATCGCGACGCTATGGGCGCGCACGACGGGGACGCGGACGCAGGTGGTGGAAACCTTCAGGTCCGGCAGGCCCATGATCTTGCGGCTCTCCAGCATCATCTTATTCTCCTCGCCGGTGTAGCCGTCGGCGCCGAAGCTATCGATCTGCGGGATGAGATTGTAGGCGATCTGGTAAGGATAGACCTTCTTGACGACAGGCTGGCCGTTGACGAGGGCGACGACCTGATCGTTGAGCTCGCGCACCGCCTCGGCGCCCGTGCCGGAGACGGACTGGTAGGTGGCGGCGAAGTAACGCTTGAGGCCGAACGCCTTGTGCAGGGGCCAGAGAGCCATCAGGCTGATCGCCGTCGAGCAGTTCGGGTTGGCAATCAGGCCCTTGTGCGTGGTGAGCTTCTCCGGGTTGATCTCCGGAATGACGAGGGGCACCTCGGGGTCCATGCGGTGGACCGAGCTCTTGTCAATGACCAGGCAGCCCGCCTTGATGGCATCGGCTGCAAGGGCCTTGGTGACGGAGCCACCCGCGGCGAAGAAGGCGACATCCACGCCTGCGAAGACGCCAGGCTTGGCCTCCTCGACGACGTAAGTCTTGCCTGCGCAGGTCAGCGTTTTGCCGGCCGAACGGGCCGAAGCGAAGAGGCGCAGCTGGCCGAACGGAAAATTCCGATCATGTACCAGCTGCAGCAGTTCTTGACCGACGGCACCTGTGGCGCCGACGATACCCACTGTGAAGGAAGATGCATTGCTCATAGATTCACCCATCGAACAGGTCACCAAAACCTGCCAGCGGCTCGGTATCAAGCCCGCAGACAGATTTTTAATTGTGCGCATTAGCACACATACGATGCAGATGTACCGTAAGGGCGTCCTGCTACGGGCCTACACCATTTCCACCTCAAAGCGCCCCCCGTGCAACACCAAGGGCTCACTGGGAACCCCGCGCGGCCTTCACGAGATCGCGGAGCGCATCGGCGCGGGGGCCCCGCCGGGTATGGTATTCAAGTCGCGGATACCCACCGGCCAGCACTACACGGAGATCCCCGGCTGGGAGAACGAGGGCAACATGATCACCACACGCATCCTCTGGCTGCGAGGACTGGAGCCCGGGGTGAACGCGGGGGGCGACGTGGACACCCACGACCGCTATGTGTACATCCACGGAACGAACCACGAGCAGCGCATCGGCGAGCCGCTGAGCGCCGGCTGCGTGCTCATGCGCAATCTCGACATCATCGAGCTTTACGAGGATGTGCGTGTGGGCGACCAGGTGCTCATCGTGGACTGAGCGCATTTCCCTCCCTTCCACAAACCCTCCCAGCGCCTCTCCCGGGCGCAGCCCTTACTCCCATTCCTCCCCTTCCTTCGCTTACTCCGCCTCATCCGCTTCCTTCGCTTCCTTCGCCTCATCCGTTTTCCCAACCTCATTCATCCACCCATTGAACCACGCGGGCACACAGGACACTCAGGCGTCAGCCGGGCCGCAGGCCCCTGCAGCACCGGCGGAGCTTGTGCAGGCGCGAGGCGTCGAGAAGCACTTTGGTTCAGGCAAGTCCGTGATCGGTCGCCTGGACCTCGGCGTGCGCGAGGGCGAATTCACCGCGATCGTCGGCCCGAGCGGCTGCGGCAAGTCCACGCTGCTGCGCCTGGTGGCCGGACTCGAGGCACCCGACGCCGGCACGCTCTCCGTCGACGGCCTCTGCCCGCGGGACGCCACGCACGAGGTCGCCTTCGTGTTCCAGGACCCCACCCTGCTGCCCTGGCTGAAGGCCTCCGAGAACGTGCGCCTGCTGCTGGAGCTGCGCGGCCTGCCTCCGGCCGAACTCGAGCAGCGTACGGTGCAGGCCCTCGAGCTCGTGCGCCTGGCCAGCCACGCCCACCACTATCCGCGCCAGCTCTCCGGCGGCCAGCGCATGCGGGTCTCCCTCGCCCGCGCCCTCGCCCTCTCGCCGCGCCTGCTCCTGCTCGACGAACCCTTCGCCGCCCTCGACGAACTCACCCGCGAGGCCCTCAACGAGGAACTCCTCGCCCTGCGCGCCCTCCAGCGTTGGACGGCACTCTTCGTCACCCATTCGGTCAGCGAGGCCGTCTTCCTGAGCGACCGCGTGCTCGTGATGGGCCCCAGCCCGTCCGGCCTGATCGCCGACATTCCCGTGGGGCTTCCCGCGCGCCGCGACGAGGCCACGCGTCGTTCCGCCGCCTACCTCGATCTCGTATCCAAAATTTCAGGACTGCTGCGCGCGCAGACCGGGGAGGGCCGACCATGAGCTTGCGCCGTTTCTCCCCCGGAGTCTGGCTGCCGCTGCTGCTGGCCCCGCTCTTTGTGCTCACCTGGCACTTCGGCGTGATGCTCGTCTCCGCCGATCGCCGCGTCTTCCTCCCCGGCCCCGGTGCCGTGCTCGAGGCCCTGGTCTCCCACCGCGCCGAGCTGGCCTCGGCCGCGCTGCACACCGGACTGGGCGCGGTGACGGGCTTCGCCTGCGCCATTGTCGCAAGCGTGCTGTGCGCCTGCCTGCTTTCGCTCTCCCGCTGGGTGCGGCTCGGCCTCTCCCCCTACCTGATGATGCTGCAGCTCACCCCGATCGTGGTGCTGGCACCGGTGCTGGTCATCTGGGTGGGGGCGGGCTTCCGCAGCGTGGCCCTGATCACCTTCCTCATCTGCGTCTTCCCGCTGATCGTGAACACGACGCAGGGGCTGATCTCCGTGGACCGCAACCTGGTCGACCTCTTCCGACTGGCGCGCGCCAGCCGCTGGCAGGAACTCCGCCGCCTGCGTTTCCCCGCCGCCCTGCCCTACTTCTTCACAGGCCTGCGCATCGCAGCCACACTCGCTCCCATCGGTGCCGTCGTCGGTGATTTCACGGCGGGTGACTCGGCCAGCGCAGGCCTCGGTTTTCTGACGATCATCTACAGCGCCAACTACCGCTATCCAGAGCTCTTCGCGGCCGTTCTGGCGAACGCCGCCCTGGGCTTCCTCTTCACGGGGTTGGTGGTGCTGATGGCACGCCGCGCCCTCGGCCATTGGCACGAGAGCTACCACAGGCAGGACCAGTAGCGGCGGGAACCGTCCCCGTGCCCGGGCCCAGTTCCGCGCGCCTATTTCCTATTGCCGTACACCAACCGTGCCAGCGCCTCCACGTCCTCCTTGAGGCTTTGGGCGTGGGAATTGAGCTGCTGCGCCATAGCGGAGCTTTCCTCACTCGTGGCCGTGTTCTTCTGGGTGACGGTATCGATCTGGTGCACCGCCTCGGTGATCTGGACCGTGCCCTGGCGTTGCTCCTCGGAGGCGCGCGCGATCTGCTCGATGAGCTCGGCCTCCTTGTGCGTCTTGGCCCGGATGTCCTCGAGTTGCACGCGCACCTGTTCGCCGAGCGCCTCCCCCTTGCGGATTTTCTCGAGGGCCTCGTTGACCATTGAGGAGATCTCCTTGGCGGCCTCGGCGCTGCGCAACGCGAGGTTGCGCACCTCCTCTGCGACCACCGCGAAGCCCGCCCCCGCCTCACCCGCCCGCGCAGCCTCCACGGCTGCATTCAGGGCGAGGATGTTGGTCTGGAAGGAAATCTCGTCGATGAACTTGAGCGTGCTGCTCATGCGGGTGCTGGCCACGCTGATCTCGCGCATGGTGCTGCTCATCTGGTTGACAGAGACCACGCCCGACTCGGCGGCCTGGCGCGCCTCCTGGGCCATGCCGCGCGCCTGTGCGGCGTCCTCCGCATTGCGCTTGGTCATGGCGGTCATCTCCTCGAGGGAGGCGCTGGCCTCCTCGGTGGAGGCGGCCTGCTGCGAGGAACCCTCGGCAAGTGCACGGCTGGTGCCGGCGATGTTGGCGGCGGCGTTGCCCACCTCGACCGCACCCTCGGCGAGTGCCTGATTGATGGCATCCAGCGGGGCTGCTATCTGGCGCCGCACCAGGTAGAGTACACAGCCACCCAGGATCGCCATGAGGACCAGTGCGGTAAGGGCGGAGACCTTCACGCTGGCAAGCGTCATGGTGTCCACAAAGCTGGACCAGCGCGACGAAGCCTCATCCAGGGACTGGGTGCTGTAGCGGTACATGAAGATGCCACCGATGGGGAGGTCCTTGAATTCCTTGTGGCACTCCATGCACTCGGAGGCCTTCATGGGATGATAGATCTCCAGTCCCTCGGGCGTGCGACGCTGCAGGACCGCCGGATCCTTCAGAAGCACCGCTGCAAGGTCGGCGGCCAGGGGCTTCTTGATCTGCGAGGCGATCGTGGAGTGCGTGATGACGCCCTTGAAATTGACCAGAGACATCTCCTTGAGCGTGGTGATCTCGCGCTGCCCCTCGAGAAGCTTGCGAAACTTGTCCATGTCGCCCTCCAGCATGGCATCGCGCAGGGACGCATCGCTGGCCTTGCGCAGGTTTTCAACGATCTCGAGATAGGCCTTCTCCTCGGCCTGCATGCTCTCGCTGGAGAGCTTGTCCATGAGCACGTGATTCTGGTAGTTCTGCAGCACCTGTGTCAGGCCGAAGGACAGGACCAGTGCGATGAGGAGGGAAATCAGGAATCGGGTCTGCAGTTTCATGAAGAGGAAGGCGGCGGCGGAACTCTCCCTATCGACTTTTTAGGCACGGATATAAGTGCCAAAGATTTGCATCCCAACAAAAGCGCCCCCCCCTCTCGCCGCCGCCCCCACCCTCGAGCCGGGAGGCAGCTCGCCAGGCAATTCGTCAATCGATTGTTTTAAGGTTGAAATGAGCAGGCCTCGAGGGCCCTATTACCCCAGCTTCAATGGAGACCCAACCCCGCATTCGGCGGTCTTATCTGCCCCTCTGGATCGAAATGCCCTTGGCGCTGCTCGGACGCATGCTGTATCGCGTCCGCGTGCGCGGCGCCGACAACGTGCCGACCCAGGGTGGCATGCTGTTCATATCGAACCACATATCCTACATGGATATGCTGGTCATCATGCTGGCGTCCCCGCGTCGCATCCGTTTTGTGGGCTACGACAAGTTCGTGCGCAGCCACATGTTCTTCCACTGGCTGTTCCGCATCACGGGCACGATTCCGATTTCCCCGGAGCACACCCTGG
The DNA here is from genome assembly GCA_023265535.1 of Opitutaceae bacterium. Taxonomy (GTDB): domain Bacteria; phylum Verrucomicrobiota; class Verrucomicrobiia; order Opitutales; family Opitutaceae; genus MWDT01. The sequence goes on along the minus strand of JAHFTI010000107.1, from coordinate 777 downwards.
AGGGCATGCGTTCGATCATCCGCGTGCTGAAGGCCGGCGAGGTCATCTGCCTCTTTCCCGAAGGCGGCATCTCGCGCACCGGGCAATTGCTCGAACTGCGGGCGGGCTTTGAGGTGATCGCACGCCGGGCGGGCGTTCCCGTGGTCCCCGTCTCGCACGACGGCCTGTGGGGGTCCGTCTTCTCCTTCGCGGGCAACAAGTACCTGTGGAAATCCCCGCGCCTGATGCCGACGCCGGTTTTCGTGGTCTTCGGCAAACCGATCCCTCCCGAGGTGGTGGATGTCCCGCTGGCGCGCAAAGCCCTCCTGGACCTCGGCTGTGAGGCCTTTCACGAGCGCCCCGTGCTGAAGCGCAACCTGGCCCGCGAGGCAATCCGCGCACTGGCCAAGCGCCCCCACCGCGTCTGCATCGTCGACCGCACGGCAGAGCGCAGGGAAGTCAGGGCTGCGCAATTGCTGGGAGCCGCGGCCGCCCTGGCCAAACGCATCCGCGCCACCATTCCGGATCGGCGCGTCGGCGTGGTGTTGCCCCCAGGGGCGGGAGCCACGATTGCGAACCTGGCGATCTGCTGCGCCGGCAAGATCCCGGTCAACCTGAACTTCACGGCAGGGCGCGCCGCCCTCGAATCGAGCCTGCGCATCGGAGAAGTCCGCACGATCATCACTGCCGACCTGCTCAAGCCGCGTTTCCCCACCTTCCCCTGGACAGAGGACACCCGCGACTTCCGCACGGAGATGGCAGCGGCGGGCGGCAAGAAGGCCATACTGCCCTGGCTCC
>JAHFTI010000615.1 GCA_023265535.1 Opitutaceae bacterium | reverse complement strand
GGTTCTCGACCTGGCCCTTGGTGGGGCGGATCGTGATCTCGGGGTCGAGCAGGCCGGTGGGGCGGATGAGCTGTTCGGCGACGACGGCGCTCTGCTTGAGCTCCCACTCGGCGGGGGTGGCGGAGACGTAGAGCGTCTGGCCGGCGACAGTCTGGAACTCGTCAAAGTTCTGGGGGCGGTTGTCGAGGGCGGAGGGGAGGCGGAAGCCGAAGTCGACGAGGACCTGCTTGCGGGCGCGGTCGCCGTTGAACATGCCGCGGACCTGGGGGACGGTGACGTGGCTCTCGTCGATGAGGAGCAGGTAGTCGCGCGGGAAGAAGTCCATCAGGCAGAAGGGGCGCTCGCCGGTCTTCCGGCCGGCCATGTGCATGGAGTAGTTCTCGATGCCGCTGCAGAAGCCCATCTCCTGGAGCATCTCGAGGTCGTAGCTGGTGCGCATGCGGATGCGCTGGGCCTCGAGGAGCTTGCCCTGGGCCTCGAGCTCGGCGACGCGGGACTCGAGCTCGGCCTTGATGGCGGTGACGGCGCCGGCGAGCTTGTCCTTGGTGGTGACGTATTGGTTTGCCGGATACAGGTCGAAGCCCTCAAGGCGGCGCAGGGTGTCGCCCGTGAGCGGGTCGAATTCGGAGAGGTTCTCGATCTCGTCGCCCCAGAGCTCGACGCGCAGGCCGAGCTCGCTGTAGGCGGGCATGATGTCGATGACGTCGCCGCGCACGCGGAAGCGGCCGCGGGCGAGCTCATAGTCGTTGCGCTCGTAGAGGTTCTCGACGAGGCGCTCGAGCAGCTCGCGGCGGGCGCAACGGCCGCCGCGGCGCAGCTCGATGCGCAGGGTGATGAAGTCCTCGGGGGAGCCCAGGCCGTAGATGCAGGAGACGGAGGCGACGACGATGACGTCGCGGCGGGAGACGAGGGCGGAGGTGGCGGCGATGCGCAGGCGCTCGATCTCGTCGTTGATGGAGGAGTCCTTCTCGATGAAGGTGTCGGTGGAGGCGATGTAGGCCTCGGGCTGGTAGTAGTCGTAGTAGCTGACGAAGTACTCGACGGCGTTCTCGGGGAAGAAGGCCTTGAATTCGGAGTAGAGCTGGGCGGCCAGGGTCTTGTTGTGGGAGATGATGAGGGTCGGGCGGTTCAGGCGGGCGATGACATTGGCCATCGTGAAGGTCTTGCCGGAGCCGGTGACGCCGAGGAGGGTCTGGGACTTGTTGCCCGCCTGGAGGGAGGTGACGAGGGCCTCGATGGCCTGGGGCTGGTCGCCCATGGGGGCGTAGTCGGAGACGAGTTTGAAGTCCATGGGGGGGGGAGGCGGGGGCGAGGTCGGAGGTCGCCCTCCTTTGCTGCCCTTGCAGCTTCGGAGGGTGCCGCGGACGCGGCAGAGGCGGGAAACTAAGGGACAAAGGGGCGGCAACGCAATGGACAGGGTGCAATAAAAAACCCCGGTGAAACACCGGGGTTTTGAGGAAAAACGGAGAGTTTACGGATCGGCTCAGGCGCGGCCGAGGTAGCTGCCGTCGGCGGTGCTGACCTTGACGACTTCGCCGGCCTTGATGAAGAGGGGGACCTGGATGACCAGGCCGGTCTCGAGGGTGGCGGGCTTCTGGACGTTGGAGGCGGTGTCGCCCTTGATGCCGTCGGCGCTCTCAACGATCTTGAGGGTGACGGTGGTGGGGAGCTCGACGGTGAGGGGGACGTCGTTCACGAAAAGGACGTCGACCTTGCCGCCGACCGTGAGGTAGTTGCGGACGTCGCCGAGCTGGGTGCCGGAGATTTCGGTCTGCTCGAAGGACTCGGGATCGATGAAGGCGTAGTTCTCGCGATCGGCGTAGCTGAACTCGAGCTCGCGGCGATCGGTGGGGAGCACCTCGACGGAGTCGGTGGAGGCGAAGCGCTGGTCGAGGGCCTTGCCGTAACGCAGATTGCGCATCTTGATCTGGACGAAGGCGCGCAGGTTGCCCGGCGTGCGGTGCATCGTCTCCATGACGAGATGCGGTTCGTTGTTGAACTTGATTACCTGACCCTTGCGGATGTCGTTAGCGGAGGGCATGACAGCGGAATTATGAGCGAGTTGGAGTGATAAAAGGAGACTGACTAAGAAGGCAGCCCCCCCGCTGTCAAGGCTGGGCTTGGTGAAGGCGGGCTAAAGTCCCCGCGTGCGCAGCGAAGCTACGATGCGTGGGCGTGGATGCGGACGCAGACTGCAGGACTGCTAGGCACCCTCGAAGGCGACCACCTTGCCCGCCCTGAAGATTACCCTGAGCGAGCGGTCCTGGTGCACCGTCTTCGTGGCGATGGAAGCCGTGGGAGGCTGGGCGCTGGCGTTGAAGGTGGGGGAATAGGCGGGGGGGCCGTAGTTCTGCGCCTCGGAGGAAGGGGTCCTTGGATTCGCGAGAGGGCTGCCTGAAACGATCTCCCGCTTCCCCGAGCTGCGCAGGGTCCTGAAGTAATTCCAGACCACATAGGGGCCGTGGCCGTCGTTGCGGGTCAGTACGTGGTCCGGCTTGCCGACGGCGATGAGGACCATGTCCTCGCTGAAACCGACGGCGAGGCGACCCTGACGCATGAGGTCCTGGTCGGCGGGAGTGGCTGAGGCGAAGACCGCCGGGGAATCCTTGATGCGCGAACTGACGGTGCTGCAGCCAAGGAAACCCAGGGTGAGGAGCGCGAGAGCCAAGGGCGCAATGGGG
>JAHFTI010000614.1 GCA_023265535.1 Opitutaceae bacterium | reverse complement strand
TTCCGCCGCCTCCCGTTACCGCTGTCCCTCCCGTTGTCCCTCCTGCCGCAGCCAGGGAGCTTCCCGCGGCCGCACCCGCACCGGTGGCGGTCCCGCCCGTCGTCCCTGCCGCCCCGGTTGCGCCGCCTCCGGCGCCCGCTGCGCCCGTCGCTCCTTCTGCGCCCCCTCCGGTCCCGGTGGCGGCCCCCGTCCCTGCCCCCGCTCCCGCGGCGCCCTCCCTTCCTCCTCCCACGCCCCTTCCGGCTGCCACCCCGCCGCTCCCTTCGCCCGTGGCATCGGCCCCGCCCGCCCCACCGGTCCCGGCCGTCCCTCCTGCCCCCAACGTCCCCTCCGTTCCTGTGGTGCCGCCCGCGGCCCCGCCCCCCCCGGCCGCTCCGGGTTCTGTCCCGCCGCCCCCGGTGGCACCGCCTCCAGCCCCTTCTTCGGCCACCCCTCCTCCCGCCCCGCCCGCTGAGGAACCCTTCTGGCCTCCGGTCAACACTCCGCCCAGGAAGAAGAAATCCTCCCTCCTTCCCATCCTGCTCGGCGTTGGCCTGCTCCTTCTCGCTGGCGCGGGCGCCGCGGTCTGGTTCCTCGTGCTCCCGCTCTTCAAGGGTGGCGTGTCCGACAGCGCCCTGATCGCCGCCCTCACCCCCCAGGCCGAGGGACCCGAGATGTCGCTCGGCAAGCTCCAGCGCGTGGAGCGCAAGCTGCCTGACGGCTCCCTCTCCGGCACCTTCACTGCCTCCGCCGTCGCCGGCGCCTCCCTCTATGAGAAGGTCGACGCCATCTCCTACCTGCGCGATGAGCTCAAGCTCGACCTCGACACCGTGATCGCCACGCGTTCCGCGCTCGAGAGCCCCGCCGGAGCACGCCTCGCAGAGCTCGCCGGCGTCAAGGGACTGCCCGACAACCCGCTCTCCGTCGTTCTCCTGCGCGAATCCTGCACCAAGGGCGCCGCCTTCCCCTTCCAGGGCAGCTATGTCGCTTCCAAGAAGGACGGCACATGGAAGCTCGAGGCCCAGGGCATCTATCCCGATGCCCAGCCCGAGGGAAAGAAACGCACGGAGTTCCCCGCAGCCGCGCTCGTCATCGGCCAGTCTTCCACGGAGTCCTCCCTGCGCGACGCCGTGGCCCGCCACGTCGAGATCTCCAAGCAGCTCGTCGCCGCCCGCGAGAAACTCGCCGAGGAGGAACGCCACAACACCACCGGCCGCACAAATCGCTTCAACGCCCTGCTGTCCCCCGGCGCCCTCTTTGGCGGCACCGTCCAGGACGCCTCCTCCGCCCAGCCCGTCCGCGTCTGGCTCGAGATCACCGAGGCCGACACCGACACCCGCAAGCTCAAGGGCCTTCTTCGCAACGAGGGCTCCTGGGAGCTCACGCGCGCCGTGCAGGCCTCCTGGTCCTTCGACGACGAGGTCCGCCTCCTCACGCTCGACCTCAGCTCCCCCGGTTCCCAGGCCCAGAAGGACAGCGGCCCGCTGCTCTCCCAGTCCGGCACGCTCACCCTCAAGTTTGTCTCCGCCATCGACAGCAACGTGTTGAGCGCCCCCCTGGGCTCCGGCGAGCTCGTCCTCAACGTGGTCCCCGCCTCCGAGATCGACTCCATCAAGGCCTCGCTCGCCCAGTACGGCGAGCAGCTCCTCGCCGCCCTCGCCAAGGGCACGGCCTTCAAGGGCAAGGTCACCAACAAGCGCCGCAACTTCACCGAGGAGCTCGCCCTGCGCGTGACCTCCCTCGAGTCCGACGGCAGCGCGCTCTCGGTCGTCCTGGTCTCTCTCAAGAACCCCGCCTGGCGCCGCACCCTGCGCGGCACCCTCGAGCTGTCCCGTTTCCGCTCCGCCGGCACCCCGCTCCGCCTGCGCCTCAACAAGGCCGACGCCATCCGCAAGGGCGTCTCCCCCGACTCCGTCTTCGGCTCCACGCTCGAGCTCTCCCCCGCGCTTGCGGTCTCCACGAACGGTCTCAGCGGTGAGGACGATCGCTTCAGCTATTCGCTCGAACCCGTCTCGGGCGATGAACTGGCCAGCCTCGAGGAGGCGGCACGTCAGAGTGCCGGTGCCAGCGCCGCCGCCACCACCACCACGGCGGCTTCCGCGGCCGCAGCCTCAAGCGCCTCCTACAGTTCCAGCCAGGGCACCGTGTCCTCGGAGGACCTGCCCGACTTCCCCGAGGCGCCCGGTGCCTACATCCTGAAGGACCGCGCCTGGGTCGCCCTCCCCTCCAACGGCGCCAAGGTCGGCACCAGTGCCGGTGCCGTCGCCGGCCAGATCGGCTCCTTCTTCGGCAACCTCGCGAAGGGCAAGGCGGGCACCGCCGGCACCGACTCCAAGACCGCCGACCTGCTCTTCGATGGCAACACGCCCAAGCCGCGCGTGGGGGGCAACAATGTCACCCTGGTCTTTGTCGGTCCCTTTGACATCCTTCCCCAGGCCGACCTGGACCGCTATCCCGAATTGCGCGAACTTCCCCCCGTCGAGGTCGCCCCCGCCTACCTGAAGAACAACACCAAGCGCCAGGTCGACCTCGTGCGCCTCGCTCCCGGCTATGCCGGCTTCGGTTCCAAGCGCCGCAATGCCGTCGTGGAGGTTCCCTTCGAGGGCATCACGGTGCTGCGTGTCCAGGGGCGCCTGCCCGCCGGCTACTATGCCTTCGGCGTGCGCGTGCGCGCCACGCCCGCCTACGAGTTCATCGTGCAGAACT
>JAHFTI010000613.1 GCA_023265535.1 Opitutaceae bacterium | reverse complement strand
CACTCCCGCCGTCGCCCGCGCCGTGCGCTCCAAGGGCGCCGCCCTCGGCGTCGTCATCACCGCCTCGCACAATCCCGCCAGCGACAATGGCATCAAGTTTTTCGCCGCCTCTGGCATGAAGCTCAGCGATGAGCAGGAGGAGGCCATCGAGGCCCTTCTCCCGTCCCAGGCCGTCGCCCCGCTGCAGCGTCCGCTCCCGTCGCAGGACGAGATTGCCGACTACATCGCCGTCACGGGCGCCGTGCTGCCTGCGGGCAGCCTGCGCGGCTGGCGCATCGTGCTCGACACCGCCCATGGAGCCACCTGCGTGACCAGCAGCACGGTCCTGAGGGAGCTCGGCGCCGACCTCATCTCCGTCGGCGCCTCCCCCGACGGCACCAATATCAATGACTCCGTCGGCAGTGAACACCCGGAGAAGCTCGCCGCCCGCGTCCTGGAGACCGGCGCCTCCCTCGGCATCGCCCACGACGGCGACGGCGACCGCTGCATCCTCTGCGACGAACACGGCGTGGTCCTCGATGGCGACGAGATCCTTGTCATCCTGGGCACCCATGCGTTGCGCCAGGACAGGCTTTCCGCACGCACCCTCGTGGTCACCGTGCAGAGCAACCTGGGTGTCGACCGCGCCATCGCGGTCGCGCATGGCCTAGTGAGCCGTTGCTCCGTGGGGGACCGTTACGTCATCGAGCGCATGCTGCAGGTCGGCAGCAATCTCGGTGGCGAGTCGAGCGGACACGTCATCTGTTCCGACATCTCGCCTACGGGCGACGGGCTTGTGGCCGCCCTCAAGGTGATCGAGGTGATGCTTGCCACCGGCCAGCCGCTCTCCGTGCTGCGCACTTCGCTGCAGAAGTTCCCGCAGCGCACGAAGGCCCTCAAGGTGCGCGAGAAACTTCCCCTCGAAACCCTTCCCCGCCTGCCTGCGGTCTTGGCCGCGCTCGAGGAGGAACTCGGCGCCCAGGGACGGCTGCTTGTGCGCTACTCCGGCACCGAGGCCAAGCTCCGCCTCCTGGTGGAGGGGCCTGATGACACGACCGTCTCCGCCGCGCTCTCCCGAATCGAGGCGGCAGTGCGTCAGGATTTGGCCGTGCTCTGACCTGGTTTCGGGCCCGAGTTCGAGATCCAGATGCCGCCGCCGATCACCGCGCCACCGATCAGGAGGCGTGCGAGGTCGGCCTTCTCCCGGAAAACCACCAGCGAGATGAGGACCGCCACGGGGATCTTGGCGTTGTTCATCACCGCGAGCGTGCCCGCATTCACCTTCTCCGCGCCCACATTCCAGAGGAAGAAACACACGCCGGACGCGACGACGCCCAGGTAAACCACGCAGAGGATCTGGTTGTTGGTGAACACCACCGAGCCCCAGTCTGTAATGAAGGCCGAGGCGATCAGGGTCGCCACGAAACCGCCCGCGTAGGGAATCGCGAAAAGCTGGGCATCCGTCGCCGCGGACTCCAGGCGCTTGTGTTCACGGCGCCAGGCAAGCTGCCCCACTGCAAAACAGAGGTTCGACAGTTGCAGGAGCAGGAAGCCCATCCAATGCGCATGGGTCATGCTTGTGAAATCCAACACGATGGCGGCCCCCCCGGCAGCCAGGACTGCGGCGACCAGGAAGCGGTTGCTCCAATGGCGTTCCATCAGTGCGTCTATCAGGACGATGTAGAGCGGGGTGAAAATCGTGAAAAGGGCCACCTCATAGGCCTGCAGGTAGGCAAAGGATTTGAGGTAAAAGATATACATGAGGCCGAATTGGACCGCCCCAATCGCCCCGAGCCGCATCCGCGCCGGCCAGCCGATGTTGCCGCTCTTCAGCAGGGGCAGGAAGATCGCGAGGGCTATCAGCATGCGCACCGTGGCGATCGCAGTGGGATCAATCCCTTGGAGTTGCCCTTTTACCAGGCCGAAGGAGATCCCCCAGAGCAGTGAGGTGAGGAGCAGGTACAGCATGTGCTCTGACTAAGGGTCACGCCCCCTTTCAAGGCGATCCCGAAACCATATTGCCCTATTTATGAAAATTAGGGGCGGATTGACAAATTAGGCTTTCCTAATTTTTCTAACACAGCACGGTATTTCTCCCATGTCCCAGCCTGCTGAGCCCAACTCCAACACCAATCCCTCCGCCACGTCCGAGGGCTGGCATTCACAGGCACCCATGCCCAGCCTCCCCGAGGCACACAGGAGCATCCACGTGCCCCGCGGTCCTGGTTTCTGGCGCAAGCTCCTCGCCTTCTCCGGCCCTGGTTACCTCGTGGCGGTCGGTTACATGGATCCGGGCAACTGGGCCACCGACATCGCCGGTGGCTCGGCCTTCGGCTACACGCTCCTGAGCGTGATCATGCTGTCGAACCTGATGGCGATCCTGCTTCAGTCCCTCTGCGCGCGTCTGGGCATCGTCACCGGTCGCGACCTGGCCCAGGCCTGTCGCGATCACTATTCCAAGCCCGTCGCCATCGGCCTCTGGCTTATGTGCGAGGTGGCGATCTGCGCGTGTGATCTCGCGGAGGTCATCGGCACCGCCATCGCGCTCAATCTGCTCTTTGGCATCCCCCTGTTCTGGGGCGTGATCATCACCGCACTCGATGTGCTGCTGATCCTCTGGCTGGCGCACCGCGGCTTTCGTTATCTCGAGGCCGTCGTGCTCGCCTTCATGGCCATCATTGCCCTCTGCTTTGGAGCGGAGCTGGTCTTC
>JAHFTI010000612.1 GCA_023265535.1 Opitutaceae bacterium | reverse complement strand
AGGCCCCTGCCCGCGAAGGCATCGGCGAGCAGCAGGGACTGCCTTTCGGTGCCCCCGCTGCGCAGGTGATCCTGGATGATGGTGATTCGCATGCTGGCGTTTGTGGCACGGATTTCGGGGCGTCCCGGCGCCCGGCCGGCCCAGACTTGGTCGGAGCACGGCCGAAGTCCATATTCATTCGCTGCGTCCGGAGGCGGGCGTACCCCGGGGCTGGAGGCCCTTCCCAGGCTTCCATTTTCTGTTTGTGTCCGTGCTCCTCCGCCCCTCTTTCTGGAGGCTTCCAACGATGAACCGATCCTTCATGCAGCTCCTTTTGCGCTGGGTGGTGACCGCCGTGGGCGTGACCCTGGCCACCCGGCTGGTGCACGGTATCCATTATGATGATACGCTCACCCTGGTGGTGGTGGTCATCGTCCTGAGTTTCCTCAATGCGGCCCTCCGCCCCATCCTCCTCCTTTTCACGCTGCCGCTGATCCTCCTGACCGCCGGCGTCGGGGTGGTGATCATCAATGCCCTCCTGTTCCTTCTCGTGGGCAAGATCGTGACCGGTTTCCAGGTGGACGGGTTCTGGCCCGCACTGTGGGGCTCCCTCATCGTGAGCATCACCAACATGTGCCTCTCCGTCTTCATCCGGCCCTCCGCACGTGCCGCCTCCCAGCCGCCGCCCGCAAAAAAGCCGCCCCACAAGGACGGGGGCGGCGACGTGATCGACATCTGAGGGTGAGTGCTCAGGGCTTGGCGGGTGCAGGTCCCGCCTGGGGGGCTTCCAAGGGCGGCCCCTCGTGCCCGCCGCCCCTGGGCAGGGAAGGCGTGTCCTCGGAGCCGCGGCGGCCATGCCCGCTGCCGGTCTGAAGCTGCTTGCGCATCCGCTCGCGCTGCTCCTTGCGGAACTGCTCGAACTTCTCCTTTTGCTCGGGCGTGAGCACCTTGACGATGTCGTCGTGGATGCGTTCGAAGACCTGGTCGGCCTTGCGGAAAAAGTCGCGGTTGAGCGTGCGCATCTCCGTGCTGGCCTGATTGATCAGCGGGGTGATCAGTGCGCGCTGTTCCTGTGTGAGTTCCAGGCGCTTGTTGATCATGGCGAGATGGCGCTGGCTGAACTGTTCCACGGAGATCCTCGGGTTCTGTCCGGGCGGCGGCATGGGCCTGCCGGGCTTGAGCCAGAAGAAGGTGGTGGAGCTGCCGGCAATGGCTCCCGCAAGGAAGATGCCGGTGAAGGCCAGGATGACTTTCCAGGGTTGGTTCATTGCTTCAGGTGTTGAGTTCCAGCAGCTCGGTGACCGGGTCGGAGAGCTCGCCGTCGTCCTCCGAGGCGTTGGCGAGGCTGCTGCCGCGCGTCAGCCCATAGCCCGAGGCCACGGTGACGGCCATCAGCAGGCAGGACACGGCAAGTGCCTTCCATGAGAGGCTCTCAAAGAGGGCTGAGAATGCGCTCTCGCGGTTTTCGAAGGCGCGTGCGGCCACGCGCGTGGAGAAGCCGAGCGGGGGCTGGCAGTCGCGTGTGTCAGGCGCCTGGCGGGCGGCGCGGAGCAGCTCATTGAGCTGTGTGGAGGAGTCATGCGGCTTCATGAGTGTTCCTGTTCTTTGAGTTCCTTGAAAAGTTTCTGGAGTTTGCGGCGCGCCCTGAAGGCACGCACCTTGATGAGAGGGCCGTTCCAGCCGGTGCTGGCTGAGATTTCGGCGACGCTGCGTTGCTCGAGGTCGAGTAGCTGAAGGACGAGGCGGTCCTCGGGCTTGAGTTGGCCAAGAAGGCGTTGGAGGAGCTCGCGTGCCGCCACGGATTCATCCGGGGCGTATTCCCCGCTGCCGTGCATGGACTTGTCGAGCATCTCTGTCTCCTGCTCGGAGAGGTCCGCCCAACGCAGTTCGGGGCGGCGTTTCTGGGCACGGAGCTGGTCGATGCAGGTGGTGACGGCAATGCGCGAAACCCAGTGGGTGAAGGGCACGTTTCCCTGGTACTGGTCGATACGGGTGAACATCTTGAGGAAGATGTCCTGCGCAAGGTCCTCCTCCTGGACGCGTCTGGGGAGGTGGGAGCGCACAATCCGGATGACTTGCGGGTAAAGGTGTTCCACCAATTCGCGTGCCGCCGCCTGATCCTGTGCGCGCACGCGTTGAAGACATCCCGGAAGGTCGAATTCGGGAGTGTCGTCAGCCATGGGTCGATGGAGTGCAGCTCATACACGGGGAAAAAGACGAGGGCATGCCCGGCCGGTTACCCGAGAGTGCGTGATTTGCCGCAGACGGCCGGTTTTGCAGCGTGGAGTGCGGGCCATGGGTCATGGCGTGACCTCGTAGACTTCAACCATGCCGTTTCCTGTCGAGTTGCCCACGCCACGCAGCTCGACGGTGTAGCTTCCCGGGGGCAGGGTGACAAGGAGGGCTGCGTCGAGGCTGTTGGCCGCCAGGGGGAAGGCCTCGGTGCTGGTGAAGGCCGCCGACAGTTCGGCCGTTCCGCCCCAGTTGTCGTTGGTGCGATAAAGGGTGCTGCCCTGGAAGAGGCGGATCTCCGGGTCGGCCAGGAACCCTTGTACCCCAAAGCCCTGCAGTGCAGGGCCGATGCCGCGGATCAGCACCTTCTTGGGCACATTTCCATTGATCACAAACCCTGCCACCAGGATCTCGTTGTCGGTGCCCACGTGGTTGCGGGCAGAGATGTTGACCAGTCGCCCCGTTGCCGGGGTCTCCCCGGTG
>JAHFTI010000611.1 GCA_023265535.1 Opitutaceae bacterium | reverse complement strand
GCCGCGGGTCTCGCCCGGCACGGTGCGCAGGTTGATAATGTTCCCGTACACGTGCATGAGCGGGTGGTCATGGTCGAAGTAGATGCCATCGCCATGTGGGGAATCATGCATGAAGTTGTAGCGGAAGGTCTGGTTGGCGTGCCTGCCGATGTAATCGTAGGAATAGAAGCCGCCGAGGTCGTCCGAGAACTGGCACCACTGCGAGAGCTCATTGTACTCGAAGACCGAGTCGAAGCTGCCGTGCAGCACGGCGCCGTGCGGGGTGACGCTGATGGCATTGTTCGCCACGCGCATGCCGACGGCCACAAGATGGTTCCCACCGCCTGTGCCCGCGCTCTCACCGCCAAAGCCGGTGTCGACGCCGCCCGCATACACGTGGGCGTTGATGCCGAAATTGGTGATGCGGTTGTTCACCACATAGTGCTTCGCAGCAACGCGGGGAGTGGAGACCTCGTCGCCTCCCTGCAGGAAGACGCCGCCGCCGCCCATGTCGACGAGGTCATTGCTGACGACGCCGTTGGAGCTGCCCCCGTTGATGTCGACGGGGTAGTTGTTCATGTTGCGGAACGTGCAGCCCACAACGAGATTCCTCGTGCCATTGACGATGCGCACGCCTGAGGCCAGGCCGGCCTCGAAGCTGAGCCCGCGGAAATACGTGTGGTTCACGCCCGTGGCCTGGATCAGGGGTGCGGCCAGGTCGGAGATGACCAGGCTGTTGTCGGTCACAGGGACCGTCGGCAGGAAGTACAGCTTGCCGCGGCTGAAATCGATGGCCCACTCACCGGGCTGGTCCATTTCCTCGAGCAGGTTGAGCGCCCAGTAGGGTTCGGACCTGTTGCCCACGGGGCGGGTGTACTTGTTGCCAATACCGTTGACGACGGCGGCGCCGGGCTCGAGCTCGATGACGCGGTTGACGGTGTCGATGCCCTTCAGCTTGACTCCATTGACCTGCCACGGAATACGCCAGTAGCCCTGCAGCCAGACGCCGCCCTTGGCAAAGGCCGTCTGCCAGCGGCTGACATGCTCGGCATCCGCGGCCTTGTACCTGAAGGCGCCGCCGACGCTCACCGCGGCACCTGAGCTGTCGGTGTAGGTGCCCGGGCCGTTGAGGTAACCAGTGCCGTCGTTGGCCACGCCGGCGACCACGCCGTCCATGGTCAGCATCTGGGTGCCTACATTGGGGTTCTCCAGGTCGACATTGGGATAGCGGGAAAGCACCATGCGTTTCCCATTGTAGATCACCTCGAAGAGTTTTCCGGAGACGCTCGAATAATAGACATTGTAGGTCACCCAGTTGCCGAAACCGGTCGGCAGGGGCCCCTTGTTCACGATGCCTGCGGCAGCCAGGTCGAGCTCCACGATGGCTGACGGATCCACGCCCGGTGCGACGCGGGACCACTCGCTGGAGGCAAGAGGACTGAAGGCCGAGGCAGGCTGCGCCCTGCCACCGGAAATCACAGGGGTCTCACCCGGATAGGCGCGATAGACAACAGGGGCGGCCGCAGTGCCCGTGTCGGCGCTGCCCAGCAGGAAGGAGGAGGAGCGGTAATGGAGACCACCGCGCAGCCACACCGTGGCGCCGCCCGCGGGGAGCGGAGAATACGACGCACGCAGGGCATCGCGTGCCGCCTCGAGCGTGCGGAAGGGCGAGGCGAGGCTGCCATCGTTGCTGTCATCGCCCTCGGGCGATACATACAGGTTCACCGCAGTCTGCTCGGGAAGCACGAGCGTCACGCGGAGCGCCCACTCGCGGAAACCGCGCGAACCGTCGGCCCCCACGTGGTCGACCCTGAGCCAATGCATGCCCGCGTCGGTGACGTCGGGGGAAAACACATGGGTCGCCGTGTCGGTGCCGACAGGGGCACCATCCAACTGCCAGGAATAGCTGACGGCACCCGCCGGGGCGCTGAAGGACTGGCTCGTGCCGGCCGGCACCGTGGTGGTCTTGCCGAGCACGCCCACCGCGACGGGGGTGCTCGTGACTGAACCGAAAGTGTTCGTCAGGACCACCTCATAGCTGCCACTGTCGGTGGCCTGTGCGTCACTGAGCGCCAGCGTCGAGGAGGTCGCGCCCGGGATATCGACCCCGTTGCGGCGCCACTGGTACTGCTCGGTGCCCGTGGCTGTGATGCTGAGCGTGAGCGACTGCCCCACTGCGGCGGAGGAGGCGACGGGGGCGGCCACGATCGCGGGCAAGGCGGCCCCGATGACAACGGTGACAGGCTCGCTCGTCGTGGTGCCATATTGGTTTCCAATGAGCACCTCATACAGCCCGGCATCCTTGCCCAGGGCATTGTTGATCGCCAGCGTGGAGGCGGTGGCGCCCTCGATGGGGCTGCCATCCTTTTTCCATTGCCAGGTCCTGGCACCGGAGGCGGTGACGGAGAGCACGAGATTGCCGCCGGCCAGGACCGTGCCACCCACAGGCTGGCCAGTGATGACCGGGGGTACCGGCGGAGGAGGAGTCACCGTGAGCACCCCGGTGTCCTGATTGAAGCTGAGCGTGGAGCCATCGAGGACTGCCGTCCAGAGGCTGCCATTCCGCACGAGCGCAGTGCCGCCCACGCTCACGGACTGCTGGGCGCCCGCGACTGTGCTGCCAGGAAGCACGAGGGCATAGGAGGCCTGGGTCTCCGCGAGTGCGAAGCCGGAGGCGGGGGCGATAAGGAGGGCGGAACCACCCCAGTTGAGAGCGCCA
>JAHFTI010000106.1 GCA_023265535.1 Opitutaceae bacterium | reverse complement strand
ATGAACAACCAATCCGAGCGCCCCGGCTACGGCTTCCAGCTTGCGCAAGGGTGCACGAGCCTCGCCGAATCCTGGACCGCAGAGCGTAATTCCTCGCACAATCATTTCATGCTCGGCCAGATCACCGAGTGGTTCTATGGCGACCTGGCAGGCATTCGTCCTGATCCGGATGCTCCCGGTTTCGCGCGGGTCCTCATCTTCCCCACTCCGGTCGCTGGCTTGGACTGGGTGCGCGCCTCCCACGAGTCTCCCCGCGGCCTGATCCGCAGCGAATGGCGCCGCGAGAACGGCCGCTTCATACTGGAACTGCTGGTGCCGCCCAACACGCAGGCACGCGTGCGTGTCCCCCATGACCGAGGCGCCGCCGTGACCGAATCCAACGCTCCCGCTGGCAACCAACCCGGCATCGTCTTCGAACGGGGCGAGCCCACTGTCGACACCTATTCCGTCAGCTCCGGAAAGTACCGCTTCGAAACCCTCCTCAGCCTCTAAGTCCCCTCCATGCTCCGTCGCAGCTTCCTTCCGCTCCTCGCCCTTCTCCTCCTGCCGTTCCTGGCCGCCTCCTGCACCGCCGTTTCCGCGCGCATCGCTCCCCTTGCCGGACTGGTGAATCCGCTGCTTCCCCATCGCGCGGACCCGCACGTGTTCCTGCATTCGGACGGCTATTATTACCTGACCGCGACGGTGCCCGAATACGACCGTATCGAGCTTCGCCGCGCCACCACGCTGGCTGGCCTCGCAAGCGCTCCCGTTTCCACGGTCTGGCGCAAACATGCCAAGGGAGCCATGGGGGCACATATCTGGGCTCCCGAGATACACTTCATCGGCGACCGCTGGTACATCTATTTCACGGCGGCACCCGCTGAGGAGAAGTGGGCGATCCGCCTCTTTGTCCTGGAAAATCCCTCCGCCAATCCCCTCGAGGGGGAATGGCTTGAGCGGGGCCAGTTGCGCACGGGTTGGGAGTCCTTCTCGCTCGATGCCACCACCTTCGCCCATCGCGGGCAACGCTACCTTGTCTGGACCCAACGGGAGGAATCCATCAAGGGCACCAATATCTACATCGCCCGAATGGACACCCCGCTTAGCATCGCCGGAGGGGCCGTGCGCCTTTCCCGTCCCGAATTTCCCTGGGAGCAGAAACGTCACTGGGTCAATGAGGCCCCCGCCGTCGTCGTGCGCAATGGGCGTGTCTGGCTCTCCTACTCGGCAAGCGCCACGGATGCGAACTATTGCCTGGGACTCCTCTCCGCCCCCGAGGACGGCGACCTCCTTTCCGCCAGCACCTGGACCAAGTCCCCCGAGCCCGTCCTCGTCTCCAGCGACACCAGCGGCCAGTATGGCCCCGGTCACAATTGCTTCACCACCACTCCGGACGGACGCGAGGTGGTGCTGGTGTATCACGCCCGCAACTACAGGGAGATCAAGGGGGACCCGCTTCACAACCCCGACCGGCACACGCGTGCCCAGCTCCTGCGTTGGAGGGCGGACGGAAGCCCCGATTTCGGCACACCCGTCCCGGACGGCCCCCTGCCCCAATGAGGGCAGGAAAAAGGGCGGTCACCCTGCGGTGCCGCCCTTGGCGTTTGGGAGTCCTTGCCGTCGCGCTCAGCGACGGATCCTGAATTCCACCGGGGTTTCGTTCAGGCCGACCGAGCGCACCATGAGGGTGGCCCGCCCTTCGACGCCCTTCTTGGCGCGGATGATGGCCTGGGCGCGACCATTGAAACTGAGGATGGAATTGGCCTTGAACGGCTCGAAGCTCGTGGCATCGCCATTGCAGACCGCCACCACCTCCAGCGGGCCTTCGGGGAAAAAGCTGATACGCTGCTTGGCATCGGGCACAAAATTCCCGTCGGAGTCCTGGATGCTGACATCGATGTAGATGAGCTGGAGCCCGTCCGAACGGATTTCCTGGGGAACCTCGGCGATTTCCATCTTGGCCGGCTTGCCGGCAGTGACCACGGCATCCTTGGCCCAGCGGCGGCCGTTGCGGTAGGCGACAACACGCACTTCTCCCGGCTCATAGACCACATTGTCCCAGCGGAAGCGATAGCTGCCCGGCTGCAGGCGTTTGCGGCCCTGCGAACGGTTGTTGACGAAGAGTTCGGCCTCATCCCCGTTGCTGTAGACAAACACCGGGGTGACCTGTCCTTCACGTCCCTGCCAGTTCCAATGGGGCAGGATGTGCGCTACGGGCAGATCGGGGCGCCAGTGGGCCTGGTAGAGGTAGAACCTGTCCTTGGGGAAACCGCACAGGTCGAGAATGCCGAAGTAGGAGCTGCGGGACGGCATGTTGCCACCCATCCTGGCCAGTTCAGCCTCGGCCTTCGCGCGTTCCGCCTCGCTTTGGTAGTTCAGTGCGTTGGTCTTGTCGTCATTGAAGGGCGTGGGCTCACCCAGATAGTCAAAACCGGTCCAAACGAATTCGCCCGCGACGAAACGGTTCTTCTCCTGTGCTGCGAACTCGGTGTCAGGTGTCTGCGCCCAGCGGGGAACGTACAGGTCGTACGAACTCACCTGGAAGGCGCCAAAGCCACCCTGCGGTTCCTCGGACACCGGGAACAGGTAGACGCCGCGCGAACTCACGGTGGACGCGGTCTCGGCGCCGAGGATGGGTACACCGGGCGCGAGGGCCCTGGCCTCCGCATACATGAACGGCTTGTAGTTCAGGCCGATGACGTCGGCCCCCTTGTAAAACCCGTTCTGGACGGCATCCTTGTTGTGGAGCCCCATCGTGACGGGCCGGGTGTCGTCATTGCTGCGCACGATGTCCCGCAGCTTGATGGCGAGCTCGACGCCGTTGATCTGCCACTGCTCGCGAATCTCGTTGCCGATGCTCCATAGGATGACGCTCGGGTGGTTGCGGTCGCGCCGCACCATGCTGGAGAGGTCGCGCTCATGCCAGGCATCGAAGTGGCGGGCATAGTCGTTGGTCGTCTTCTTCAGGCGCCAGCAGTCGAAGGCCTCGTCCATGACGAGGAAGCCCATGCGGTCGCACAGGTCGAGCAGTTCGGGGGCCGGGGGATTGTGGGCGGTGCGGATAGCATTGACACCCATGGATTTCAGGATGCGCAGGCGGCGCTCCATGGCGGAGACATTGAAGGCCGCACCCAAGGGCCCCAGGTCATGGTGTTCACAGACCCCGCGCAGGTCGACTCGTTGTCCGTTGAGTCGGAAACCGTCATTTGCCGTGAACTCGGCCTTGCGGATGCCGAAGGGGATTTCCTGCGTCTCGAGCAACTCGCGGCCTTCGCCGAACAGCGTGGCCTTGAGCACATAGAGCTCGGGACGCTCGGGGGACCAGAGTACGGGGCTGGGGACCTCCATGCGGGTGATCCTGTCCCCGTTGCTGTTGGCTGCGACGTTCAGGGCGGGAAGGTCGACCGTGGCGATGGGCTTGGGCAGGCCGCGGCGCAGGATTTCGTAGCGCACGGTCACATTGCGGGCCACGGTCCCCTTGTTGGTGATCTCGCCATCGATGGCGATGACGGCGCGCGAGGCATTGAGTTCGGCGGTGCGCACGAAGATGCCCCATTGCTCAAAGTGCACCTGCGGTGTGCGCACCAGCCAGACATTGCGGTAGATGCCACCGCCGGGGTACCAGCGGGACGAGTCGGGCGGGTTGTCGAGCCGGATGGCGATCAGGTTGTTGGCGCCGAGCTTGAGCTTGGGCGTGAGGTCCACGCGAAATGAGCTGTAGCCGTAGGGCCGTTCGCCCACCTTCTCGCCATTGAGGTACACCTTGGCCTGGGACATGGCGCCATCGAGATCAATGTAGTGCCGCATGCCCTGCGCCGTTGCCGGCACGAAGAGCTGCTTTCGGTACCATCCGATGCCCGCCCAGGGCAGCTTGCCAGTCGAGCCGGGCAGGTCCTTGCGGAAGGGCCCCTCGATACCCCAGTCGTGGGGAAGTTCGAGCTGGCGCCAGAAACTGTCGTCGATGACGGGGCTTTCCAGCGCGGCGGGTTCCTCCTTCACGGAGCCGTCGGGCATGTGTCCGTAACGGATGAAACGCCAGCCATCGTTGAGCGAGGTCCGTGAGGCTTCCGCAGCCAGGAGGCGGAAACCCGGAAGAACCGATAAAAGCAGTGCACTGAGCACGAGGGAGCGGCAAAGGATCCTGTGCATGGGTAGGTGGGGGTCACCGCAGAATGTCGTCATGCGCTTTCTTGTCCAGCCCGCATGCGTGCAAACGCACGCTTTCCGCCCTCGCCAACCACCTGTATCCAAAAAGCGGAGACGCCAGGAGCCCCCCCCCCTGGCGCCTACCAGGGCAGCCCGGTCGCATCCACCTTGTCGGGATGCAGGGCGCGGTGTGGCGGCACCTGCGTCCGGAACCAGGTGCGCTGCTTGCGGACAAGTGCCCGCGTGTTCGAGACGATGGCCTGCTCCAGCCCGGACTCGGCAAGGCGGCCGTCCAGGACGTCCAGCACCTCCCGGTAGCCGATCGCCCGGGCGGCGCTGGGATTGTCGCGCAGGCCCTCGCCCGCGAGGGCGCGCACCTCGTCCACCAGTCCGGCCGCTAGCATTTTCCTGACCCGCTCCGCGATCCGGCCCTCGAGTTCGGTCGGCTCCCTGTCCAGCCTCAGCAGGCGCGTTTCCCAGTCTGCGAACGGTGCCGGCTTGGCCTGGAATTCCTGCGCCAGCTGGGACAGCGTGAGGCCCGAGGACAGGCAGCGCTCGAGTGCCCGTGTGACACGCCTTGGGTTGGCCGTGTCGAGCGCCCCCAGTCCCTGGGGATTGAGCGCGCGCAGCTCGGCCAGCGCCTCCGCCGGTGCCTGCCCCCGTATGCGTTCCCGGAGGGCGGGCGAAACCTCCACGTCATCGACCACGGCATGAAAGAAGGCCCGCAGGTAGAAGCCGCTGCCGCCGGCCACCAACACCGACTTCCCCCGGGCATGGATGTCCCGGGCGCAGGCCAGCGCGGCCTGCACGTAACGTCCCACGTCCATTTGGTCACGGAGCCCGTTGGTGTCGATCAGGTGGTGGGGCACCCTGGCGAGCTCATCACGCGAGGGCTTGGCGGTGCCGATGTCCATGCCGCGGTAAAACAGCAGCGAGTCGCAGGAGAGGATCTCCGCGTTGTTGTGCTCGGCCCAGCGCAGGGCCAGCTCCGTCTTGCCCACCGCCGTGCAGCCGGTGAGCACGCGCAGGATGGGTTGGGCAGCGGCGGGCATGGGCGCAGTGTTTGCGGCCGTGCGCCGCCTTCAATCCAATTTCACGCGGTTCCATGCCTGCGCTTGCATGATCTCGCTCCCGCCGCCTGTCTGTGGGCTGTCCCGCATGCGCGTCCTTTTTATCCTAAACCCCAAGTCCGGTCACCTGCTGCGTCGCCCCGGGATCCCTCGCCGCCTTCAGCGCTTCATCGCCAGCTCCCTGCCCGGAGCCTCCCTCGCCGAGACGACCGCGCCCGGACACGCCACGGTGCTGGCCCGCCAGGCTGCCGCCGACGGCATGGAGTGCGTGGTGGCGGTCGGCGGCGATGGGACCGTCAATGAGGTGGCTTCGGGCCTGCTCGGCACCGACAGCGTGCTGGGCATCCTTCCGCTAGGCTCCGGCAACGGCCTTGCCCGCGAACTGTGCATCCCTTTGGACCTTGATGCCGCCCTGGGCAACCTCCTCACCGGCCGTCCCCGCCGTATCGACTCGGGCCTTGCCAACGGGCACCCCTTCTTCTGCACCTGCGGCACCGGTTTCGATGCGCACGTGGTCCAGCGTTTCAACAGTCGTGTCAAGCGTGGCTTCCTTGCCTATGTGCAGGAGGGGCTGCATGCTTGGAGGAACTACGAGCCTGCCCGTTATGAGGTGAGGGTGGACGGCCTGTCCCAGGGCTTGCGACAGGCGCTTTTTCTCACGGTGGCCAACGCCTCCCAGTTCGGCAACGAGGCCCGCATCGCCCCCCTGGCCCGCCTCGATGATGGCTCGCTCGAGTTGGTTGTGGTTCGCCCCCTTTCGACGCTGCAGGCCCTCCTGACCACGTGGCGCCTGTTTCGGGGCACCCTCCGCCACGGCCCCCTCACCGAGTATTTCAGCGCCCGCGCCTTTGAAGTGATCCCCGGGCGCCCCGGCTATTTCCATGTCGATGGGGAGGTCCGCCCCCTGGAAGGCGCCCTGGCAATCTCGCTACGCCCCAAAAGCCTTTCGGTCCTCTGCCCGGCGCCCTGAGTGCAGGCGCGGCGCCGGCCAATGAAAAAGCCGCGCCAAGGCGCGGCTTTGCAGGAAGGGAGAAAGGTCTTTGCCCTACTTCCAGAAATCGTCGGAATTCGGCACCTGCGTGCCACCGGCGGCGTGATTCGCCGCAATGGTCTTCACATGGGCCTCGTCCGCAGCCTGTTTCTTTTCAGCGGCGGTCTGCTTGGCGGAGGCGGGCTTGGCAGCCGTCTTGAACTCATGCACGGGGGCGGCTGAGGAAGCCGGAAGTGACTTCTGCGCCTTCTCCTTCGCGGGAGCAGGAAGCGCGGCGGCCTTCTTGGAGGATTTCTCCTTCTGTGCGGGGGCGTGAGCGGAGCTGTTGCCACCCTGGCCACCCACGGACATCGCCGTGAGCTCCGCGATGACGGCCTTCAGGCGCACCGTCTGGGTGTTCAGTTCGGTGGCCGCACTGGAGGTCTCCTCGGCGGTTGCCGCATTCGACTGGGTCACACGGTCCATCTCGCCGACGGCGCGCGTCACCTGGCCGATGCCCTCGCTCTGTTCCTTGGAGGCGACGGCAATCTCGGCGACGAGCTCGTCCACGCGGCGCACCTTCGAATTGATCTCATCGAGGCTCTTGGCGACCTTCTCGCTGATGCGGTTGCCCTGCTCGCTCTTCGCTGCGGCATCGGAGATCTTCTGGGCGGTCTCTCGGGCGGCCTGGACGCTGCGCTGGGCCAGGGCCCGCACCTCATCGGCCACCACGGCGAAACCGGCGCCAGCCTCGCCGGCACGTGCGGCTTCGACGGCGGCATTGAGCGCGAGGATGTTGGTTTGGAAGGCGATCTCATCAATGGTCTTGATGATCTTGGAAATTTCCATGCTCGAGGACTGGATGGCGTGCATCGCAGCCTGCATGTCCTTCATGTCGGTGGAGCCGGAGTCGGCCGCCAGGCGCGCCTGGTTGGCAAGCGCCTTGGCATTGTCCGCATTCTCGGCGTTGCGCCGGGTCATGCCGGCCATTTCCTCAAGGGAGGCGCTGGATTCCTCGAGCGCAGCGGCCTGGGCGGAGGCACCTTCTGCGAGCGAACGGCTGGCGGTGGTCACCTGGGCTGCCGCGGAGGCGGTCTGCTCGGCATCACCGGCAAGGCTGTTGGAGATGCGCAACAGGGGCTTGGTCACGAAGCGCACGATCCACCAGGCGCCAAGGCCACCGAGGACCACGCCGACGATCGTCACGGCCATGACAAGGAACTCGAAACGCTGCTGGGCCTGCTGGGCCTCGGCACCGATGTTGCTCTGGAGCTCGCTGACGGCGCCTCGCACCGTCTGGATCTTCTTGGCGAAGAGCGGGGCGAGCTTGTCGAGCTGCCCGCTGATGAGGCTGTTGCGTTGCTCGGAGTTCGTGACCACGTGATCGAAGCCCTCGATGTAAACTGAGCGGTCCTTGGCGAGCTTCTCGAGTGCGGCCTGCTTGGCCGGGTCCGCCAGGCTGGCATCGAGTTCAGCGGCCTCCTTGAGCTCCTTCAGGAGCGTGTTGGTCACCTTCTGCAGCGCCGTGAAAGACTCACGGGCCTTGACTGCGAGGGCGGGATCGTTGGTGAGCTGGAAGCTGTTGACCACCGTCAGGCCTTCAAAGAGGTTTTGCAGGGCTGATGAGGTCTTGAACGATGCGCTCATGTCGCCGCTCTGGCGGGCCGCATCGAGCATTTTCTTCAGGCTGTCGGCCATCTCGGCTGCCTTGGGGTCGAGCACCTCGGAGATCTCCTTGGCGCGGGCGATGCGCAACGCCACGATCTGACGGAAAGCCTTGTCGTAGTCGGCCAAGAGTTTCTGTGCATCCTTGAGCTCCTGCGCACGGGCCGGATCCTTCACGGTGGCCTCGACCTTGGCGAAGGCGCCCTGAAGCGTTTTTTGCTCCTTGTCATACGCGGCCAGCGAACTGTCACTGCCCGACACCAGGTACTCGTTCACGTCCATGCGCAGGGCGAGCATGCTGGCTTCCACTTGGGAAATCAGGTTCGTCTCCTCGGTGCTGCTTGAATACAGATCCAAGCCATTGCCGGCACGGGTGAGCGCCACACGTGAGATGGCGGAGGCGACCACAAAAATTGCTAGGACGGCGAAGAAGCCCAGGCCGATCATCCGGCCAATCGTCAGCGTGGTTTTATTCATGAAATCAACAGGTTGTTATGCAGATGGGGGGCAACAGGCAGGGGCACTTGAAACTGAAGGGCTAAAATCGGCCCTTATTCGTCCAGATTGAACCGAAAGGGGATCGTAACGCGCACTTTGACGGCTTTGCCGTCCTTCTTCGCAGGCTTGAACTTCCACTTGTCGATGGCGTCCAGCGCTGCCTTTTCGAATCCGGGATGGGAACTCTTGGTTACCTTCGAACTGATCACGTTTCCGCTTTCATCGATCACGCATGATACCGCCGCCAGCCCTTGGACGCCCTCGCGTTTTAGCTCGTGAGGATAGTTGGGTTTGACTGTCTTGGTGGGGGCCGGATTCTCATCTACCTTGGTATAAACACCATCCGCATCTTGCGCGTAGACGGCTGAAGCCAGGGCCAAGGAGCAGACAAGGGACAAGAGTGTACGATACATTTGAATTGGGGGACTTCGGTTGAAACTTAACAGGACACATCGGGCCTAATTGTAAAAATTTGAGCCCGTATCCCCACATTTCGTGCGGAATTCCCTAATTCAAGGAACTGATAATAAGGAAAGGCAGCCCGCACCTCTCGGCGCGCTGGCTGCCTTTCCATTGAAACGATCTCCCGGACAGTCGTTTCAGGTCGCCTGCCTCTTCTCATTCTCCGCATGCGCGGCGGAAACGTGTACGTATTTCTCGGCCCACTTGCGCAGGCCCTTCTGTTCATCCTCGCTCAGGGCACGCACGACCTTTGCCGGCGAACCCAGCACCATGGAGCCCGGAGGGATCTGCGTGCGCGGGGTGACCACCGCACCAGCTCCCACGATGCTGCGGGCCCCGATGCGGGCCCCATCCAGCACCGTTGCACCCATGCCGATCAGGCACTCGTCCTCGATGGTGCAGGCGTGGACGATGGCCGAATGGCCGATGGTGCACCAGTTGCCGATGATTGCATCCATGTCGTCGGCAAGGTGAACCACGACGTTGTCCTGGATGTTGCTTCCCTCGCCCACCACGATGCGGGCAATGTCGCCGCGCAGCACCGCGCCATAGAACACACTCGCCTTGGGGCCGAGCGTGACATCGCCCACGACGGACGAGGCTTTCGACACCCAGCTGGCCTGGGCAATGTCGGGTGTGCGGGACAGGTGTTGTGCAAGACGTTCTTGGACGGTCATGGTGCAGCACTTTCCCTCCATACCCCTGCCCAGGCAAGCACTCACTGCTGCATCGAAGCCTCACTTTTTGCGTGTCTTTGCGCCTCTTTTACCCGCCAATATCCATACCCCCCATGGAGACCCTTAATCACGTACTACGAGGCTTGCTCGGCCTCGCCACCTTGGTCTTTGTCTGCTACCTTTTCAGCTCGAACAGGAAGGCCATCAACTGGCGCCTGGTGCTTACGGGGCTCTTCCTTCAGATGCTGTTCGGCGTGCTGGTCCTGCACGTGGACTTCGTGCGCGTGGGCATCGACTGGGTCGGCAGTGGCTTCGTCGCCCTGCTGGATTTCAACAAGGCGGGGGCGGAATTTCTTTTTGGAAGTCTGGTAACGGACAAAAAGAGTTTCGGCTATCTCTTTGCCTTCAATGTGTTGCCGACAATCGTCTTCTTCAGCGCCTTTAGCTCGATGCTGTTCTACATGGGCATCCTGCAGCGCATCGTGCATGCCTTCGCCTGGCTCATGTCGCGCACCATGAATCTTTCAGGTGCGGAAAGCATGT
>JAHFTI010000610.1 GCA_023265535.1 Opitutaceae bacterium | reverse complement strand
TGAGCTGCTTGAGCAAGGTGATGCCGTCCATCGGCTTCATGTCGATGTCCGCCAGCACGAGGTCGAACTTCTCGACCTTGTAGCGCGCCAGGGCCTTCTCTCCGTTCGTGGCGAAGGAGGTGGAGAAACCAGTCGGCTGGATCACCGCATCGAGCATCTCATGGATCGAGAGGAGATCGTCTACAATCAGGACAGAAGGCATGGGAAGAATGGCTGGAGACTGCGTCGACAAGACGGAGACTTACTGCTGGAGACCGCCGGCGACGGCGCCCAACTGGAAAATGGGGAGGAACATGGCCATCACGATACCGCCGACGACCACACCGAGGAAAACGATGAGGAGCGGTTCGATGAGGGAGGTGAGTGCGGCGATCGTGGCTTCACATTCCACGTCGTAGAAGTCGGCGATCTTGTTCATCATGCCGTCGACATTGCCCGTGGATTCACCGGCCTTCACCATGTGTTTCATCATGGGAGGGAAAAAGGTGTTGGAGGCAAGCACCTCGGAAACCTGGCCGCCCTGGCTGACGTGACGGGAGATCTCAACGCAGGCGTCCTCGATCTGGGTCATGCCGCTGGCAGCCGCCACGATTTCGAGCGTGCGCAGGATGGGCACACCTGAACGGGTGAGGGTGGCATAGGTGCGGCAAAAGCGGGAAAGGGCGATCTTGTGGACCAGGTTGCCAAAAATGGGGGCGCGAACGAGGAATTGATCCTTGGAGCGGCGCCCCTTCGGGGTGGAAACGTACTTCTCAATCAGCTTGTAGATCAGGAAGCAGCCGATGAGGACCACCCACCAGTAGGACTTCATGAACTCGCTCAGGTCGATGAGCATCTGGGTGGGCGCGGGCAGCTTGGCGCCGAAGTCCGCGAACATGGCGGCAAACACCGGAATGACGAAGATGAGGAGCACGTTGACCAGCGCAATGGCGAGCGCGATGACTGCGATCGGGTAGGTCATGGCCGACTTGACCTTCTTGGAGAGCTTCACGCTGGCCTCGAAGTAGCTGGCCACCTTGCCAAGGATTTCAGCGAGGGCACCCGAGGCCTCGCCGGCCTCGACCATCGAGACGAAGAGGGTCGGGAAGCTGCGCGGGTATTTCTTGACGGCGGAGGAGAAGGAATTGCCGGAGGCGATGTCCAGGCGCACATCGCGAATGACGACCTTGAAGCAGGGGTCTTCCGTCTGATCCTGAAGCGCTTCAAGGGTCTGCACCAAGGGCAGGCCGGCGAGCAGCAGGGACGACAGCTGTTGGGTGAAGAGGGCGAGTTCGCCGAGGGGAAGCTTGTACGTCTTCGCCTTTTTCTCGACGGACTTCTGCTTGGCCAAATTCTGGGCCGCCTTCATGTTCGGCCTGGCCATGCCACTGCCGCTGGAGCGGAGGGAGTTGGCTGGGGACTCGGACGGGGAGGAGAGGAAAGCCATGCCTTTGTGATACAGCGTAAACGCCCCCCCGCAATCCCTTTCACGGCGGATAAGGGGTTAGAAAGTGTGAAAAAGCACGCAGTGGCGATGGCAAGATCCACTATATGCTTGTACAAGCATTCAGTCTTATTTAAGATCCTTGGCATGAAGTCGAATGCCATGTCAGCCGAGGCCTTGGGACTGGTGGCGCGGCGCTTTGCCGTGTTGTCGGACCCGCTGCGGCTGCGCCTGGTGCACAGCCTCTTTGAAGGCGAGCGGAATGTGACGCAGTTGGTGGAGCTCACGAAGGGAACACAGGCGAACGTGTCGAGGCACCTGCAAACCCTTGCCGCATCGGGAGTCCTGGGGCGCCGCAAGGAGGGGCTCATGGTGTACTATTACCTGCAGGACCCCACCATCTTCCAATTGTGCGACCTGGTCTGCGGCAGTCTGGGCAAGCAGCTCGCGGCACAGGCCGAGGCCTTTGCGGGGACGAGCAGGTAGGATTGGGTGGAGCTGGCTGGCGGGGGGCTCCTGCTTCGCTGCGAGCGAAGGCTGGTGCGGGCAGACAGAATCGAACTGACGACACCTGCTTGGAAGGCAGAGGTTTTACCACTAAACTATGCCCGCGTGAGCACGGGGCCAAAAAGCAGGATGCCCGACAAGGGGTCAAGCTCTCATGCGGGCTTTCTCCCAAAGTCCCCCTGGCCAAGGCTTCACACGGACGGGTCCAGACAACGCCCCAGTGGGGTCCTGTTCAAAACGGCACGCCCTGCGAAGCTCGCACTCCATCTGCTCCCACGGAAAACCGGCCTGCCCTCCGCAACTCACGCTCACTCCCATGGGACAACGGCCTGCCATCCGTAGCTCGCGCCCACTCCCGTGGGACAACGGCCTGCCATCCGTAGCTCGCGCCCACTCCCGTGGGAAACCGGCGTGCCATCCATAGCTCGCGAAGCGAGCGTAGGATGGTCGGGGCGACAGGATTCGAACCTGCGACCTCCTGGTCCCAAACCAGGCGCTCTACCAGGCTAAGCTACACCCCGAGTGCAGCGGTAGGCGAAGCCCTCGGGGGGGATCTGTCAACTGCGCTCTTTGTGCGGGCAAAGATTGGCGAAGGGCACATTCACTTTGCACGGCTTCAAAATCTTGTGCTTGCGGCGCATTGCCTCTTTCCTGAGCCCCCAACATGAGCCTGACCCCCACTCTTCTCGCCGAGTCGATCGATTCCACCAACCTGCGCCTGGATGCCAGGGAAGCCGACATCGTCCAACTCTGCGAGGAGGCCATGCGCGAGCGCTTCG
>JAHFTI010000105.1 GCA_023265535.1 Opitutaceae bacterium | reverse complement strand
GTCAGGGATTGGGATGACTTGGTCAAGCCCGGCGTCTCCGTCATCACCCCCAACCCGAAAACCTCCGGCGGCGCGCGCTGGAACTACCTCGCCGCCTTTGAGTACGCCCGTCGCAAGTACGGCTCCGAGGAGGCCGCCAAGGACTACATCACAAAGCTCTTCGCCAATGTGCCCGTGCTCGACACAGGTGCACGCGGCGCCACCACGACCTTCGTGCAGCGCAACATCGGTGACGTCTTCATCTCCTGGGAGAACGAAGCCTACCTCGTGCTGAAGGAGTTTGGCGCCGACAAGGTCGAGATCATCACCCCGTCGCTGAGCATCCTGGCCGAACCCCCGGTGGCCGTCGTGGACAAGATCGCGAAGAAGAAGGGTAACGAGGAGATTGCCAAGGCCTACCTCGACTACCTGTATTCCGAGGAGGGGCAGGACATCGCCGGCCGCAATTTCTACCGTCCGACCAGCCCCGCCGCCGCCGCCAAGTACGCCTCCAAGTTTGCCAAGATCGAGCTCTTCACGATCGATCAGGCCTTCGGAGGTTGGGCCAAGGCCCAGAAGGTCCACTTCGATGATGGTGGTGTTTTCGACCAGATCTACCTGCGGAGATAAGCCTCCATTGGCTTTGCGGGAGCTTCCTGCAAAGCCATATTCTCTGCGTGCCGAGCAAGGGGCGGGATATTCTTTGTCGTTGTGACTCCCGCCCCTTCCTGTTCCCTAGTGACCTTTCATCCATGGACGCAGCGACGAAGGCCCTTTGCACACCCGATGCCCGACGAGCGCTGGAACGGTTCGTGAACTCCGCCGACCCGGCCACCACGCGCCTGGGTTGGCAGTACTTCAAGGAGGGCAGGGTGCGCGAACATTGGATCCAGGATGGAGCCCTCCATGGCGAACTGCGCGAGGTGAAGATGCAGACCGCCTCCCTGGCGCTGGAAAACGGTCGCTGGATCCCACGTTGCGACTGCGCCATGCCGCAACCCTGCAAGCACGCCCACGCCCTCGCCAATTTTTGGATCGACCTGCTCGACAGGGCCCTGCGCCCCGGCGCCGTCATGCCTTCCCCGCGCGTGAAACCCAGCGCCGAGGCTGTCGCCCGCCACTATCCGCCGGCGCGCACCATGGAACTCCCCTTTGGCGAGTCCCAGCCGCCTGCCTCAGCCACCTCGCAAGCCTCAGTCAGGGGAGCCTCGTCGTCCGGTCCTTCGGCTGCCGTGCCGCCCCAGACTGTCTCCAAGGAAGTCCCCAACGCGCGCCTGGGCGCCAGCGCCAGCTTCAGCCCCAGCTCCAGCTCGAGTTCCAGTCCGCAGGATCCATCAGCCAAGGCCCAGGCCTCGGCCAATGCCCCCGACTCCGCAGCCGCCTCGCGCAGTTACCTCGCCGCCAGCGCTGCTGCCTCCGGTTCCGGCCCGGGCTCCTCTCGTCCCGCCCCCGCCCCGCGCCAGCCCACCTGGCTTGAACTGGCCCATCGCGACGCCGAGTCCGCGTTGCGACGTCCCCTCAATTCTGTCGACCGCACTCAGCTCGACCAACTTCAGGCCCTCTACCTGCACGTCACCCAGAAACGCTTCGGCCGCGTCTTCCATGGCGACCTCAGGCGCCATGGTTTCCTCCTGCCCGGCTTTGCCCAATGTCCCGACAATGACCAGGCTTTCGCAGGTTGGTGGGATCCCCAGAACCCGCCCGCCGGCCCCTGGGAATTCTGGCAGTTCCTCGCCCTCGCCTACGAGGACCAGGCCCAGAAGATTCCCTCGGTGCTCGCCTGGCGCACCGACACCTCCAAGGTACGCCCCGTCGTCGAGGCGCTCAGCGCCGACAACGAGCTGCGCCAATGGCAGCAGGACTTGGCCGGCCCCGCGCTTGCCCCGGCCCACAAGTCCTTCTGCCACGCCCTCCGTCTCAAGCTCACCACCGACTCCTGGATCCTCCAGCTGCAGGCCACCCCCGAGGACCGCTTCGTCGACGCCAAGGCGGCCTTCTACCACGAGCTCGACACGCGCCTCTCCGTGGACGACTTCGTCGGCCTGCCGCCGGCCATGCTCTTCCTCGCCAGCCTGATCTGCGGCGCGCACGGCTTCAGGCGCGACGCCCGCTCCAAGGAAAACCTCGTCCGCGCCTTCTCCGCCTATCCGGGCTTCGAGGAATGCCTGGCCGGGCCCGATGAGCGTGTCTTCGCCGTGCAGCCTGTCACCCTGGAACAGGGCGCCTTCCGCGGGCCCAAGGGGCGTGTCGTATTCACGCTTCAACTACCGGATGGCACGCGCGCCAGCGAGGCCCGCCTGCTCACCCAGGCCCCCTTCCCCGTGTACCTGTGGAAGGGCAAGCTCTGGCGCGGCCCCGCCCCCCTGCCCAAGGCGAGCGCCCCCGAGCGCATCCTCAACGATCCCGGCCTGGTCCGCACCTTGCAGGACCGCGGCGTCTCCTTCGCACCCGAGCTCGCCCTGCGCGTGCGCCGCATCCACCTGCGCACCCGCATCGAGTGCCGCCTGGCCCCCGGCATCTTCGGGGGCAAGGAAAGCTTCGTCCTGCGCCTGGGCGCCGTGGTCCCCGAGGGCGGACAGGTCTGCCGCTGGACCGATTCCGGCTGGCATTGGGAGGGCAACCGCGTCCCTCCCGAGCGCGCCGCCGACGGCTGCCTGCTCGACCACGACCGCAGCGAGGCCATGCTCGTCGCCGCCCGCCTGCCCGAGCTGCGCCTCGGCATTCTCGAGCTGCCCGGCGACGAATGGTATTGCGAGCTCACCAAGGCCTTTCCCGACCTCTTTGCCGAGTGGCGCGCCTCCCTACCCGCCGGGGTGGAGCTGCTCGCCGACAACCAGCTCGCCGGCCTCGTGGGCGGTCCCTGGCGCGCGCGCATCAGCGTGGGCGCCGTCCCCGCCGCCTCCACCGGGCCCTCGCGCGACTGGTTCGACATCCGCATCGGTATGCAGATTCCGGATACGACCCTCTCCGAGGAGGAGACCGCCCTGCTGCTCAAGGCCCGCGGCAAGTGGGTGCGCCTGGCGCGCCACGGTTTCCGCCGCCTCGAGCTCGAGGGCGGTGCCGAGGGCGAGGATGCGGCCCTGCTGGACCAGCTCGGCCTGAGCGCCCAGGAGGTCGTGGAAACGGCCAAGGGCGCCGTGCACCGCGTGCACGCCCTCCAGCTCGCCGCCGCCGCCTCCCATCTCAGCGACGCCGCCCTTGTCACCCGCCTGCAGGAGCGCGTGGCCGCCCTCAACACCGAGCCCGCCGCCCTTCCCGCCGGCCTGCGCGCCCAGCTGCGCCCCTACCAGGTCGAGGGTTTCCAGTTCCTCGCCTACCTCTCGCGCAACGGTTTCGGCGGCATCCTTGCCGACGACATGGGCCTTGGCAAAACGCTGCAGACCCTCGCCTGGTTCCTTCACCTGCGCGAGCTGTGCCGCCTCGCGGGCAAGCCCTTCCTGGCCCTCGTTGTCTGCCCCAAGAGCGTCACCCACGGCTGGCTCACCGAATGCGCCCGCTTCTCACCCGACATCAGCGCCGTGTCCTTCGTGGCCGGCTGGTCCTCCCAGGACCTGCCCGCCTCCGGCCTGCTGGTGTGCAATTACGCGCAGCTGCGCCTGAACGCCGACATCTTCCAGGGCCTGACCTGGGACGCACTCGTCCTTGACGAAGGCCAGTTCATCAAGAACCCCGCCAGCCAGGTCGCCGTCACCGCCCGCTCCCTCAAGGCCACGCACCGCATGGTGCTGACCGGCACGCCCGTCGAGAACCGCATCCTCGACCTCTGGAGCCTCTTCGCCTTCGCCCAGCCCGGCCTGCTCGGCAACCAGGCCGGCTTCCGCCGCCAGTACCCCCAGGAGGACCCCGACGCGCTCTCCCGCCTGCGCCGCCGCACGCGCCACTTCCTCCTGCGTCGCACCAAGTCGCAGGTCGCCACGGACCTGCCCGCCCGCATCGAGGACGAGATCGTGGTCGACCTCGAGGACAGCCAGCAGGCCCTCTACGCCGCCGAGCTCAAGCGCGCCCAGCAGGAACTGCTCAAGGTGCGCGAACCATCGGAGTTCGACGCCGTGCGTTTCAGCGTGCTCACGAGCCTCCTGCGCCTGCGCCAGATCTGCTGCCATCCCGGCCTCGTCGCCCCCGAGCTGCGCGGCGCGCCCAGCGCCAAGCTCGAGGCCCTCATCGAGCGCGTCGAGGAGCTGCGCGAGGAGGGGCACAAGGTGCTCGTTTTCAGCCAGTTCGTGGGCATGCTGGAGATCATCGCCGAGCGCCTCGGCACCGAGCGCATCCCCCACCTGCTCCTCACCGGCCAGACCGAGGATCGTGCCTCGCTCGTGAAGCGTTTCCAGGAGGACGACGACGTCTCCGTATTCCTTTTGTCGATACGCGCGGCCGGCTTCGGCCTCACCCTCACAGCCGCCGACTATGTCGTGCTCTACGACCCCTGGTGGAATCCCGCCGTCGAGGCCCAGGCGATCGACCGTGCGCACCGCATCGGCCAGACGGAGGTAGTCACCGCCTACCGCCTGATCGCCGCCGGCACCGTGGAGGAGAAGATCCGCCTCATGCAGCGCGACAAGGCCGCCCTCGCCGGCAGCATCGTGCAGGAGGAGTCCCTCAGCTCCGTGATGGACCTGGACAGCCTGCGCGAGATCCTGGGCTGAGGAAGGCTCGGGGCAGCTCGTCCCCCTGGAGCCAAGTCCTTCATGCCCCTTCACCTTCTCTCCCCGCCGCAGAACCGGAGTGACTCCGGGCTGAGCAAAATCTCGCCAAGCCCCGCACCGGGCGCTTGGCTGCTCCCATGGCACGCATGAACACGCGACAACTCTGGGCTGCCAAGCTGGCCGGCAAGCCCATGCCCGCGCCGCTTCCCATTCCCCGGGCGGGTGTGGCCTCGGTCGCCCCGCGCACCGTGTCGCAGGCCATTGTGCGCACTCCCTTCATCGGCATGGTGCTCGGCATCGACCCTTCCCTGCGCGGCACCGGTCTGGCTCTCATCGATTTTGCCCAGGGCCGTCAACCCGTGCTCCTGCGCTGCCAGACCGTTAAGGTGCCGCCGAAGCACCCGATGCCCTATGCCCTCGCCGAGATCCATCGCGCCGTGACCGCCTTCGTGGAGGCCTTCGAGATCCGCCATGTCGCCCTGGAGCAGACCATCTACGTGCAGAATTTCCAGACCGCGCAGATCCTCGGTGCCGCGCGCGGTGCCGCCATCGCCGCCGTCGCCCTCCACGAGCTTCCCGTGCATGAGTACCCGCCCACGCGCGTGAAACAGGCCGTCGTCGGCATGGGCAAGGCCAGCAAGGAACAGATGGCGCGCACGGTCATGGCCCTGCTCGGACACGGACGCACCCTTGCCTTCGACGAGGCCGATGCCGCCGGCGTGGCGCTCTGCCACGCCTTCACCTGGAGGGCCGAGGACTAAGGCACCCCTTCTCACACCCGTCGACTGCCGCCCCGCCTCCTGTGTCTTGTGTACTGACTCCCGCCCTCATGTCCACCTACTGGCCTGAATTCCTCATGGTCGCCGCGGCCCACCTGATGGCCGTCGCCAGTCCCGGGCCCGACTTCGCGATCGTGCTTCGCCAGAGCCTGCTCGCAGGTCGCCGCGCCGCCCTGCTCACCAGTGTCGGCATCGGCACCGCGATCCTGGTGCACGTGGCCTATTCGCTGCTCGGCATCGGCATCATGATCCGCAGCTCCGACGCCGCCTTCTCGGTCGTCAAATGGGCCGGTGCCGCCTACCTGCTTTACCTGGCTTTCCGCTGCCTCACCGCCAAGCCCGCCGTGGAGGACCCGGCAATGGCCCCGCCCGGGGCGGAGGAGGGCAGGGGAGCCCGCCGCGGCGCCTTCCTCACCGGCTTCATCACCAACGTGCTCAACCCCAAGGCCACGCTCTTCTTCCTCGCGCTCTTCTCCGCGGGCATCAGCCAGCAGACGCCCCGTTGGGTGGTGGCCGGCTACGGTGTCTGGATGGCCTTCGCGACCGCCGCCTGGTTCTGCCTTGTATCCATTATCTTCACACAGGCTTCAGCTGTCCTGCGTTTCCGCAGGCACGCCCATTGGATCGACCGCGGCACGGGCGTGGTCCTGCTGCTCTTCGCCGTGAAGCTCGCCCTGGCAGCACGCAGCTGAGCGCTTTCGATCCAGGTCGTGCCCGCTGGCTGAACCCTAGCGATCGAGGGAAGTCTCAACCGCCCGTGCCGGTTCGGATCACGGTGGTGGTTGAGCCCGTGGGCAGCGTGTACATGCGGCCGGCCGGTGTTTTCCTGAAGGCCGCCGCCGCCTCGGCTCCCAGCAGGGTCTCGAGACGCGCATTGTAGCTCTCCAGGTCCGGGCGCTGTTTGTTCTGGCTCATCTCGTTCCTCATCTGGGCCTGCATCTGGTAAACCTGGTAGGTCGCCGCCGGTGTCACGGAGGGGTATTGCGCGAGGCTGCGTGCAAGCATGGCATACTGCTGATCCGAGCTTGCCACGTAATTGTAGAAACGTTCCTCGCCCAGGGCGCCCCTGAGCTGCTCGTTGTAGGCCAGTTGGGCGTTGAGCCGCCTGGACCAGGTCTCGGAGGAGATGTTTCCGCTCAGCGAGGGATTGGCCTCATCGAAGGCCTTCTGCATCTGGTACAGGCGCTTGAATTCAGCCTCGGTCACGGTGAGGTCCTGGAGCGCCCGTGACACCTTGTACGAGGCTTCGGACGTGCGCATCTGGTAGGCCTCGAGTTCCGCGGGAGTGAGCAGGGCGGCGATGTCGGCGAGCTTCTCCTTGTCGACGAGGGCGCGCTGTTCCTGCATCGCCCGGTACTCTTCCGGGGTCGTGGTTCCCTGCCGCGGGTAGGTGCTGGAGCGGATCTCCGAGTAGTCGCGCTCGATCTTGAGCAGGGCATCGATCTTGTCGTTGCTCAGCGGGCCGAAACTGCGCTCGCGCTGCTCGGCAGTCATCAGGGCCGAGGGCCGCCCGTCGGCACCCAGCACGGATTCGATCAGTTCCTGCTCGGCGCGTGAGCGGGCGTTGCGCTGGGCGACCTCCTCCTTGGTCGGAGTGGTGCGCTGCCAGTAGGGGCGGACCTCGGAGGGGGACTCAGCCTCGGCCTTCTGGCGCAGCATCGCCTGGAGCATGGAACGGATCACCCGGATGGGGAACCCCGCGGCCTTCATCTTTTCGACGAAGGCCTTGTATTCGGCCTCAGTGTTCGCGACCTGCCAGACCACGGGGGCGCCACCTGTGCCATCGGCCTGGGCCCCCGTCGCCGCGCCGCGTTCGACGGCTGCACCGGTCGCCGCCGACCTCTGACCGCCGGCCTCGGCCTGCGACTGTGGCTGCGTGCTGGAAAGGCTGGAATTTCGCTGCGAGCCCAGGCCAAGGGGGGCCCCGGCCTTGTCACCAAGGGCGAGCCAGACATTGGCTCCCAGGGAAAGTGATAGAAGGACCAGAAGGACGGCGGATTTCATGGGCGCAGAGGGGAAGGCGGGAAGAGTGGAGGGGAATTAGGGAGGGGGGGCGGGGACCGGAAGGAAAGACTCGGGAGTCTGCCCCGCCAGCCCAGCAAAGGATCCGTCGCTCCATAAGTCCAGCACTCTTAAGCTCTATTGGGCAGTGGTATGCGTTACAGTAATCGGGCACTGCGAAGTGGCCTGTCTTGCGGCGAATGGGCGCTCTCAGCCGCTGTGCCTTGCAGGCCTGTTCCCAGTGCCCATCCTGTCCCTGACGGCCTGCCTTCGCCTCGTATCCGCCCTACAGATACACCCCGCCGCCCAGCAGCCGCTCGCCGTCGTAGAGCGCCAGCACCTGGCCGCTCGCCAGCGCCCGCTGCGGCGTCTCGAAGCGCACCGTCGCGCTGCCATCCGCCCCCGGCTCGAAACTCAGGCCCACGCGCGGGTCGCGGTAACGCACGCGCCCCTCGATCCGGCACGCCCCCGTGAGCGGCATTCCCGTCCAGGAGAGCCCGTGCACGCGGATTTCGCTGCACCACAGGCCAGGCGCCTCCGGGCTGTCGAAGGCCACCAGCAGCGCCTTGTCCTCGGCGCGCTTGCCCACGACCACGTAGGCCTGGTTGTCCGTGTTCGAGGGGATGCCGATGCCCTTGCGCTGCCCCAGCGTGTAGTAGTGGAGCCCCCGGTGCGTGCCCAGCACGCGGCCGTCGCCCGCACGCACAATCGGTCCGGGCTCGTCGGGCACGTAGGCCCTCAGGAAATCCTGCATGCGCACCTGCCCGATGAAACAGATGCCCTGGCTGTCCTTCTTGCCCGCAGTGGACAGGCCCGCCTCCGCCGCCAACTGCCTCAGCTCGGGTTTCTGGAGGTCGCCGATGGGGAAGAGCGCGTCCGCCAGCTGCTCCTGCCGCAGCATCGCCAGAAAGTAGCTCTGGTCCTTGTTCTTGTCCGCCCCCTCGATGAGGTCCCAGCCGCCGGGCACCGCCGCCGACGGCACGCGCCGCGCGTAATGTCCGGTCGCCACCGACGCGAAGCCCTTCGCCTTGGCCCAGGCCCGGAACACGCCGAACTTCATCTCGCGGTTGCACATGACGTCCGGGTTCGGCGTCAGCCCGCGTGTGTATCCGTCCAGCAAATACTGCACCACCAGCTCGCGGTACTCGCGCATCAGGTTCACCACCGTGAACTCGATCCCGAGGCTCTCGCACACCGCCCGGGCGTCCGTGATGTCCTGCTCCCACGGGCACTCGCCGATGATCTCGTCCTCGTTGATCCAGTTCTTCATGTACGCACCCGCGATGTCGCATCCCTGGCGCTTCAGCACCAGGGCCGCAACCGAGCTGTCCACGCCGCCCGACATGGCGACGAGTATGCGTTGTCCCTTGCCCATCCCCGACAGGGCAGGGGACCCCGCCCCCCATGTCAAAACGATCCTTATGCTGCCCCGACCGCGGGAACTGCGCCCCTTCACTAAGGCTTTCCCCCCAGTTTTTTCCTTTGCCCTCCCCGCCCCCCGGGTAGGAAATGGGCCCCGCAACCATGCAGCACCGCACGCGCAGGATCATCCAGGCCTTTCTTGAGACGCCCAACACCGGCACCATTGAGCTGGTGCGGGACTGGCGCGCCCGCGAGAAGCCGGACATCCGCATCGTCGACGGTCCCGCCTTCAGCACCCTCGAGCTCATCCCCGACGAGGAGTTCGCGCGCGGCTGCGGACATTTCATCGGCGCCCGCGGCCAGCTCCTCTTCATCCTTTTTCTCGACGACCACCCCGAGCTCGACACGAGCGTCGACCGTCTCTTTGTCGCCGGCGATTTCAACGGCTGGCAGGCCGCCATAGGCAATCCCGCCTGGGAACTCTTCCCCGCCTTCCTTGGCAAGCACTCGGTCATGATCTGGTCGGGCGACGCCGACCCGCTGCTCAACCCCTCCGGCCACCGCTTCAAGTTCGTCACCCAGGAGCACAAATGGCTCCCGGTGCCGCCCACCGCCTGGAACGCCGTGCGCGACTCCCAGGGCAATGTGAACCATCGCCTCGACGGCGAGCGCACCGGCCATCACCTCTACCGCTTCAGCCTCGCCTCCGCCCTCGACCTCTCGCGCAGCTGGGTCCTTGGCTGGGAAAAGGAGGGGGAGGGCGTCCACCTGCGCCCCGCCGGCACCTTCTTCGGGCTGCACTCCGACCTCGCCCTCGGCGCCCTGGTCCGCCACGACGAGACCATCTTCCGCATCTTCGCCCCCCGCGCCTCCAAGGTGGAGCTTTTCATCAGCCCCTCCCTCGAGGCCGGCACCGAGCCGCACCGCTACGTGCTCACGC
This sequence comes from Opitutaceae bacterium, assembly GCA_023265535.1. Taxonomy (GTDB): domain Bacteria; phylum Verrucomicrobiota; class Verrucomicrobiia; order Opitutales; family Opitutaceae; genus MWDT01. The sequence goes on along the minus strand of JAHFTI010000105.1, from coordinate 346 downwards.
GCCGCGCCGAACCCGTCGACCGACTCCGTGAGGGTCTCCTCGGGGACCTGCTTCCCTCCGTGAAGTCCGCCCGCGGCACCCACACCCCCTCCAACTGGCAGGGCGTCTGGGAGGTCACCCTCGACCAGAACCTCAACGGCTGGTTCTACTGGTACCAGATCGACGGCCCCACCGGCCCCTTCAGCCTCTTCAACAAGCACCACCGCATCCTCGACCCCTACGCCGCCGCCGCCGTCGGCCCCAAGGGCCCGGGCATCGTCATCGATCCGATGGGCTGCCAGCGCCAGCCCCACAAGCCCGCCTTCAAGACCCCCGACTGGCAGGACCTCGTCATGGCCGAGGCCCA
>JAHFTI010000104.1 GCA_023265535.1 Opitutaceae bacterium | reverse complement strand
AATGGCGAGGTCGCAGCGGGTGTGGCCCTCCCGGTTGAGTCCTCCGCCCTGAGCGCCTCCATCGGCTTCACCTGGCTCAAGAGCCTCGGCACCACCGAACAGGTCGCCCTTTCCAAGCTGCCTTCGCTCGCCGGCACGGTGCTCGCGATCGGACGCCAGTCGGACGGCAGGCTCATCCTCGCCGGTTCCTTCTACATCACCGACAATTCAACCTACACGAACCTGATTCGCCTGAATCTGGACGGCACGCTCGACACCACCTTCAAGGTCGTCACCGACGGTGCCATCTACTCGGTCCTGGTTGAGAGCAACGACTCGCTGGTCCTCGGCGGTGCTTTCACCACGGTCAAAGGGGCAGCAGATACAGCTGCCTCCGCACGCGCCTACATGGCCCGCGTGGGCAAGGATGGCGCACTCGACGCCACCTTCAACCCGACCTTCGACGCCGCCGTGAGGTCCGTCATCCACTCGGCTGACAAGAAGTCCTACATCGTCGTAGGCGCCTTCACCACCGTGAAGGGTGTCATCTCCACGTCCACCACGACCACCTCTCGTGCCTATATCACGAAGCTCGCGGTCGCCGACGGTGCGATCGACACGGCTTTCACGCCCTATGCCAATTCGCAGGTGAACGTCATCGTTCGCCAGCCCTCCGATGACAAGCTGATCATCGCCGGCAACTTCACCTCCATCCAGGGCACCTCCGCCACGGCGTACACCACACGCTCCTACCTTGCCCGCCTCAACGCGGACGGCAGCCTGGACACCGCCTTCGATCCTGCTCCCAACGCCCCCGTCAACACCGTGGCCATCGAGAGCGATGGCAATATCCTCGTTGGCGGCTCCTTCAAGAGCTTCACCCCGAATGGCGCCACGACCGCCATCACCAGGAACTACTTCGCCCGCCTTCTCAAGGCTGACGGAGCCGTCGACCCCCTCGACCTCAAGCTCGATGGTGGCGTGAGTGCGATCGCCCTGCAGAGCACCGGCAACATTGTGCTCGCCGGCAACTTTGGCTCGGTCAATGCAGTCAATCGCTCGGCCCTTGCCGTGATCACCAAGACCGGCACCGTGGGTGGCATCTTCGCCGCCCTTCCCCAGGCTGCCCCCCAGGTCATCCACATCTACTCGGACACCGGCACCTCAGGCCTGAATGATTCGATCGTGCTGGGTGGCTCCTTCTCCAAGGCCCGCATGGCTCCCTTCATGGTGGTCGGTGGTTCCTTCAGCCAGATCTCCGACTATCCGGTCGTGAACCTGGCCCGCCTCTACATCGACGGCGGCGTCGACCTGAGCTTCCTCCCGAACCCGAATGACAAGGTCAATGCGATCGTCCGTCAGGCCGATGGCTCGATCATCGTGGGTGGCGCCTTCACCAAGATCGCCGGTGCTGATGTTTCCTATATCGCCCGCTTCAAGGCCGACGGCACCCTCGACACCAGCTTCGCTCCCGCCCTCGGTGGTGTGGTGAACGCACTGGCCCTCACCTCGGATGGAAAGATCCTCGTGGGTGGCGCCTTTGTCGGCAAGATCAAGCGCCTCACCTCCAGCGGCGCCCTTGATGCCACCGCCAGCTACGCCTTCTCGGCTGATGTCACCTCCGTGGCTTCGCTCCCGAATGGCACCGTCCTGGTCGGTTCCGCGTCTGCTCCCTACTTCGCCGCCTTCGGCAGCACAGCCACCCTGCCCACCGTCACCGGTGGCGCGGTCAACACGATCGCTCCTGCCGCCGATGGTTCCTTTGTCCTCGCCGGTGACTTCACCAGCGTCGGCACCACGACGGTCAGCCGTTTTGCCCGCGTCAAGGCTGATGGCACCGTGGACGCCACCAATGCCCCTGCCACGATCAATGGTTCCGTGACCACCTCGATGATCACCGAGGACGGCAAGACGATGCTCGGTGGTTCCTTCACCGCCATCGACGGCCTGCCCCGCTTCATGCTCGCCCGCCTTGCGCCTCCCGCGCAGAGCATCGCAGGCAACGTCCAGCGCATCACCTATGATGCGCCCAACAAGCGGATCAGCTGGATCCGCAGTGGTTTCCTCCCGCACATCACCAGCGCGGTCCTCGAGATCTCCGGTGATGATGTGAATTGGAGCCCGATCGGTGATCTCACCCGTACCGGCTCCGACTGGAGCCTGAATCTCTCCTCCGCCCTGGTCGACACCGCCACCTACAACCTTCGAGTCCGTGGCGTGCTTCAGGCCGCTCCCGGCGGTTCCAGCGGCATCGTCTTCAGGAAGACCAATGGCACCGGTGCACAGCTCTCCGGCAAGTCCCTGCTCACGTCGCTCTACATGAACACGCAGGAGGCCGTGTCCCTCTCGCTCACTGCGCTCCTGGGTTACACGCCTCTCTCCGTGAGTGGCCTGCCCGCCGGTCTCAGCTACGATCCGGTCACCGGCATGATCACCGGCTCCGTCGCTTCCGGCGTGAAGGGTGAGCTCCTGATCTCCTGGTTCGATGGTGTGTACAACCGCAGTTCGGTGCTGGGTTACACCTTCATTGCCACCAACTATGTGGCTGATGCCTCCCAGCGTATCGCCAACATGTCCGCCCGCGTGTTCATTCCGGCCGGTGGTGAAACGACCCCCGGACTTGTGATCAAGGGAACGGCTTCCAAGACCATCCTCCTGCGTGCAGTCGGCGCCACTCTGGCGTCCTTTGGTGTGAGCGGCGCCCTGCCGAATCCCACCTTCACCCTGAGGCGCACCGACGTGACCCCCCATCAGGTTGTGCAGTCCGACGTGGGCGCTTGGGGCGGTGACGCCGCGGTTTCCGCCGCTGCTGCCCTTCTGGGCGCCTTCGAGTTGCCTGCCGGCAGCACCGATGCCGCCATCCTCGTGACCCTGCAGCCCGGCAACTACACGCTCACCGTCAAGGACAAGAATGGCGTCGAGGGCGTTGTTCTCGTCGAGGCCTACGATGCTGACATCTCCGAGAGCCAGCAGATGATCAACATCTCCACGCGCAACATCAGCGGTAACGGCAGCCAGGTGCTCACCGGTGGCTTCGTCCTGAAGAATGCCCGCCAGCGTGTGCTCATCCGCGCCGTCGGCCCCTCGCTCAGCCAGTTCGGTGTGACCGGTTCCATGCCCAACCCGACCCTTACGCTCTTCAAGGACGGCGTTCGCATCGCCGCCAATGATGACTGGGCCACACAGTCGGCGGTGGAGTACAACTGGATTCCGCTCAGCAAGGCTGCGATCACCAGTGCCTCTGCAGCTGTCAGTGCCTTCTCCCTCATGGAGTCCGACACCCAGAGCTCCGTGCTTCTCATGGATCTGGATGCGGGTCTCTACACCTTTGAGGTGGGCTCCTCTGATGGCATCAATGGCAGCGTGATCTTCGAGGTTTACCAGGTTCAGTAAGCCGGCCTGCCGAGCGGTTCGCCGCTGCGGCTGCCTTGAACTTTCGGCCGTCCCCTGCGTGGGGACGGCCTTTTTTTAGTGCCAGCACAGCACGGGGCACACAGACTGGCTCCGTGATCGCCTCAATCCACTTCAGGCATTTCAAGGCGTTGCGGGCGACCAGCCTGCACCTGACGGCCTTCAACCTGGTCATCGGTCCGAATGGCAGCGGCAAATCCAGCCTGATCCAGGCCATCCAACGCCTGCGTTTCCTCAGCCAGCAGCCCCTCGACACCGAGCTGCAGCCCTCCCTTTCCCCGGAGCTTCAACACCCCGAGCTGGTCTTTCGTTTTCCGCCGCCGAACGAAGGCATCGAGGTGAAGCTGAGCTGCCGCGCCGGCATGGTGTGCGACCACCTCCACGTCAGCGCCATCAGCAGTGACAACTGGGAGGTCCTCAAGCAGTCGCTCGTGACCTCGCGGGTCTACATGTTCGACCATTACGCCATGGCGGCCCCCTGCACCGGTGCGGTTGAGGAGGGCCTCGCGGCGAACGGCGGCAATCTCGCCGCGGTCTACCATGTGATCAAACGCTTCGACCCGGGTGCCTTTGCCGACCTGCAGGCGGAGGTGGTGCGTTTGCTTCCTGAATTTTCCGGGTTGGATGTGCGCGAAAACTCGGAGGGCCTGCTCGAGCTGGGCCTGATCCTGCGTGAGGACAGGGAGTTCATCCCCGCAGAGGGACTGTCCCAGGGCGTGCTCTACATGCTGGGCTACGTCGCACTCGCCTTCGATCCGCGTCCGCCCTCGGTGGTATGCATCGAGGACCTCGACCGCGGCATCCACCCGCGCAAGCTGCGCGAGCTGTGCGACCTTCTCTACCGGCTCAGCTATCCCGAGCAATACGGGCTTCACCGGCCGCCCACGCAGGTCATCGCGACCACGCATTCGCCCTACCTGCTCGACCAGTTCAGGGACCATCCCGAGGAGGTGGTGATCGCCGAGAAGCAGGGCCGCGCCGCGACCTTCTCCAGGCTCGTGGACCGTCCCGACCTCAAGGAACTGCTGCAGGAGGGGTCGCTGGGCGACATGTGGTACTCGGGAATCCTGGGCGGAGTCCCCGAGGAGAGCGACCCGGCCGCCGAAGCTGTAACCAAAAATCCACTACAACCGTGACGCTCGAGGGATGAAACTCGCGATCCTCAGCGAATCCCCGGCTGACGAGGCCGCGTTGCGCGTGCTCGTGGAGGCGGTCCTGCGCGGTCCGGTGCGCCTCGTGCGGCCCGGCCTGCGTGCGCGCGGCTGGCCCAATGTGTCGCAGGTCATGCCAGCGATCCTGCGCCACCTGCACTTCAACACCGACGCCGACGGGCTGGTGGTCGTGGTGGACGCGGATGATTCCGTGGTGCACACGCCGCACCATGACCGCCCCGACTATTTCCATCCGCAGTGCCGGATGTGCAAGCTGCGCGCGGTGTACAGGCAGACCATGAAGAAGCTGCCTCCGGCGCACGGGCGTGAGCGCGCACTGCGCGCCATCGGCATCGCGGTTCCCGCCATCGAGGCGTGGTACCTGTGCGGTCGTGATCCGACCGTCAGCGAGCAGGCTTGGATCGAGGGGCAGCAGAAGGGGGTGCCGCCCTACACGCGCGCCGAGCTCAAGAAGCGTGTCTATGACACCGAACGCCCCTCGCTTGAGCATGAGACGCGCCGAGCCATGCAGGAGGCCCTGAGGCACCGACACGACTGCAGGCGCCTCGAGTACGATTTCCCGAGCTTTGCCGCGCTTGCGCAGGATTTGCGCGGGTGGAAGGCGGCGCAGCCTGGATCAGGGGCGGCGGCGTCTCGTGCGGGCAGGCCGGAGCCCGCATCCTCGCCCGTGCCAGCCCCGCCTCCCGCGTGTGTCGGAGCGGCTGCACCTTCCGCCGCGAATGGGGATCTTCCCCCGGTAAAGGCCTAGTCAATAGCACCGGGTTCCGTGTTATGGCTTTGCCAAGCGGGGCCGGGAGCATTTCCTGTACCCTTGATGCCAGGCACATATCAGGATGAACGACTCATGCGGCGCGCGATCGAGCTGGCCCGTCTGGCTTGGGGCGCCACGCATCCCAACCCGATGGTGGGTGCACTCATCGTGGAGGACGGCACGGTCGTGGCCGAAGGCTGGCATGAGAAGGATGGCGGCCCGCATGCCGAACGCATGGCCCTGGCGCAGCTGGGACGTGCCCCGAAGCCCGGTGCCTCGATGTATGTCACCCTCGAACCCTGTTGCACGCATGGCCGCACAGGGGCCTGCACCGATGCCATCAAGGCCTCCGGCATCAGGCGTGTGGTCATCGGTGCCACCGACCCCAATCCCGCCCATGCCGTGCACGGCCACGAGGTGTTGCGCGAGGCAGGCATCGAGGTGGTGCCGGATGTGCTCGCCGACGACTGTGCCGACCTGAATCTCATCTTCAACCATTGGATCACCGCGAAGAGTCCGCTCTTTGCCCTCAAGCTGGCTTCGACGCTCGACGGGCGCCTGGCCTGCCGCAGCGGCGAGTCGAAGTGGATCACCAATGAGCAATCGCGCGCCGACGTGATGGCGTGGCGCAGGCTTTTCCCGGCGATTGCCGTGGGGTCCGGCACCGTGGTGAAGGACAATCCGCGGCTGACGGCCCGCATGCCCGGAGAGGCCGAATGGTGTCCCCTGCGTTTTGTGTTCGACGGGCGCCTGCGCACGGTTGACGAACGGTCCATGCCCGCGCTCTACACCGACGAGTTCCGCGCGCGCACGGTCGTGGTCACGACCAATCACTCGGGTGAGGGGTACGTGCGCAAGCTGCGTGCACTCGGGGTGCAGGTGTGGGTCCTGCCCTCGCTGACCACACGCGTGCCGCTGGACCAGTTCCGGCAGCGTTGCGTTCAGGAGGGCATCAACGGCGTGTTTTTCGAGGGCGGCACCGTGCTGACGAGCGCCTTTCTGCATCAGAGGCAATTCGATTACCTGTTCATGTACCGGGCTCCGCTGATCCTCGCCGATGAGAAGTCGAAGCCCACCTTCAGCGGGCTGCGCACCGAGCATCTGGCCCAGGGCATCCGTCTTCAGGGGCTGAGGCTGCAAAGTTTCGGCGATGATGTCCTGCAACGGGGACGGATCGTGTATCCGGATTCCCTGCATGTGGATGAGGCCCGTTTCAGCATGGGGTGATGGGGGGAGTCGGGCGGATTCTGACGATATGATTGTGGCTGGGTTGACGAGGGCGGGCGGCTGAAGCCTAGTTATGCACCTGCCTCGTGAGGGAGGATTCCGCATCGGCCCGTTGACGTGGAAGCATTCCTGTATGGCTTAAGCACTCCTTCTTCATTGCCACGCCTCCCGGCGGGGCATTCCCTCCTTTCTCCATAAATTTAATACCCCAGATGGACATCTATCTCGCCTCGGGCAACGCCCACAAGGTTCAGGAATTCAACACACTGCTCGCCACGGTGGATCCCCGCATCAGCAGCAAGGTGCGCATCCTTTCGGCGGCGGAGGTGGGCGGCATGCCGAAGGTGGTCGAGGACGCCGGCAGTTTCCTGGGCAATGCGCGCAAGAAGGCCGTCGCGTTGGCCGAACTGCTGCCCCCGGGCGGCTGGGCCCTTTCTGACGACAGCGGCCTGAGTGTGGATGCCCTCAAGGGGGCGCCGGGCGTCGAGTCCGCCTATTATGCCGGCCCCCAGGGTGACAGTGCCGCCAACCTGCGCAAGCTGATGGCGGCCATGGCGGGCGTGGATGAGGCCCATCGCGGTGCCAATTTCTCCTGCGTGCTGTGCCTGGCCACGAAGGGCCGTGAACCGCTGTTTTTCCGCGGCCGCTGCGATGGCCGCATTGCCTTCCAGGCGGCGGGCAAGGGCGGCTTTGGTTACGACCCGGTCTTCATCCCCGACGGCTTTGCGCAGAGCTTTGCCGAGCTCGGCGAGGAGCAGAAGAACAAGCTCAGCCACCGCGCCAAGGCCTGGTCGCAGCTGAGCGCCTGGCTGTTGCGCATCTACGGCTGAATCGAGGGGGCTGAATCGAGGGGGTCACGCTTTACCTTTTACCCACGGCCGGGCGAGCCCGGCCGTGGGTAAAAGGTAAAGCGTGACCCCTTTGTTCTTATTTGATCCAAGGGAGCGGTGGATTCGCTCGCATCGCATACCGTCGCCAGCCTGCAGGCCCTGCTGACCAGCCGTGGTTACAAGGGGTCGCATGCTGCGCGTCTGCTGCGCAGCTACCATGGGCGCGGCGGGGAGATCGACTGGGAGGCCCTGCGTCTGCCTGTGGGGTTTCGCGAGGAGCTGCTCGAGCGTGTGCCCGCCTTCACAAGCATGGTCGTGCAGCGCCAGGTGGCCGAGGACGGCACCACGAAGCTGCTGCTGCGGCTCGAGGATGGCCGCAAGGTCGAGGCCGTCATGATGACCGACCATCGCCTGGACCGCGTGGCGGGCTGCCTGTCGAGCCAGGCAGGCTGCGCGATGGGCTGCGATTTCTGCGCCACGGCCCAGGGAGGCCTTGAGCGCAATCTCACCACGGGAGAGATCGTGGAGCAGTTCCTGCGGCTCAGGGCCGAGGCGCTCGCCCTCGGGCGGCAGCTGCGCACCCTCGTCTTCATGGGCATGGGCGAACCCATGCACAACCTCGACAACGTCATCCCCGCCTTGCACCGCATCGCCCCCAACGAGCTGGGCAGCATCGGCTGGCGCCAGGTGACCGTGTCGACCGTGGGCATCGTACCCGGCATCGACCGCCTCGCCTCCGAGGGGCTGCGCGTGAACCTCGCGGTGTCACTGCACGCGCCCGACGACGCCACGCGTATCCGGATTTTGCCTACAAGCAGGCGATACGGGGTGGGGGAGATCCTGGAGGCGGCCGACCGCTACATGGCGATGAGCGGGCTGCCCGCGATCGTGCAGTACTGCATGCTCAGGGACGTGAATGACAGCCCCGACCAGGCTCGCCTGCTCGCCCGCCTGCTGCAGGGGCGCCGCATGCACGTGAACCTCATCTCCTACAACCCGACTGGGCCCGGCCTGAGCGGCTTCGCCTACCAGGCCTGCCCGGTCGAGCGCATGGAGGCCTTCATGGAGGTGCTTCGCTCCGAGCGCGTGGTCGCGCATTTCCGGCGCCCGCGAGGCCGCGATATCGCCGCCGCCTGCGGCCAGCTTCGCGCCGAGGACGCGGCGTCCTGAGCGACTGGCGGAGGCCGGCGGGGGGGGGGCCTGCCAGCAGGTGACCGCAGCCCCGGGCCCGGAGTCAGCTCCTCAGGGCGGGAGCTGTTTCGCCCTCGTTCCACAGGCCGGCGATACAGCTGATGCTCGTGTGCGCCTGGGGGCCTCTTGCGCCTGACTCCACGCGCACAGCCACCTGCTCCATCGCGGTTCGCCCGAGGAGCGCGTGGTCCTGCCTGATGCCGGTGATGTCCCTGTCATCCCCGCAGAGCTCGAGCGAGGCCAGGGCCAGGTCCCGGGTGAGGAGACCCCGCCAATAGGAAATTTCCCTTGAGAGATGGGGGCCGTTCGTGATCACCACATCGACCTGGTTGCCCTCCATCCAGGCGCGTGCGCTCGCGAGGCTGTCCAGGATCCCTGTCCCCTCCAGCAGCAGGGGCTCGACCTGCTCGTCGCGCGGCATCGTCGCCTGCTCATATTTCAAGGCCATGCGGTGAATGCGCCCAAGCGGTCGTTCCTGGTCCGGGCTGCAGGCCAGCCCTATGCGCCTGTAGCCCCGCTGACGGAGCTTTTTCACGAGCAGGCGTGCCGAATCCATGTGGGCGTGTGTGACGAGATCCACCGGCGAGTCGCTTGAAGGCGCATCGATCAGCACGGTGCAGAGCCGTTCCAGGCCAGCCAGGGGCGGCGCCTCGCTGCTGACGTTGAGCAGGATCAGGCTGCCGTAGCCCCTTGCCTCCAGGATCTCCCGGAGACGGGTGCCAGCGCTCTCCCCTCCTCCATGGGTGACGTAGTCGAGTGAATGCCCGCTGGCCTTGGCTGCCTCCCGCGCTCCCGCAAAGATCAGCTGGGCCTGCTCAAAGCCGCCTTGCCTGTTGGGCGACCTGGTGTGGACAACAAAGGCCGTGCTCCTGGTGTGGAGGGCCTGGTCGGACTTGTGGCGCAATGCATTGAAGGCATCGAGCAGGGCATCGCGCCGGTAACCCAGCTGGTTGGCCACCTGCCTGATCAGCGAACGGGTCGCGAGTGGGATGGAGTTGTGTTCCCTCAGCGCGAGCGAGACGGTCGAGGCGCTGACCCCCACCTTCCTGGCGACGTCCCCCATGGTGAGCGGGCGCAGTCTCATGAGGCGATCTCCTCCGGTGTGCGCCACGGGGCGCTGGCTCCCTCCACCCAGGTGCCGGGCACCTGCACGCAGCGGCGTCCGGCAGGGCCCAGTCCCGCGGTGCAGAGTTGGCTCACCACAGCCATGACGGCAGTGCGCCCGAGGATGCCGTGATCGCAGTCCATGCCTGCAAGGCGCCCTCGGCTCTCCGACTTGAGGTCCAATTCCACGTACGCGGCCCGTGCGCAGCGGGCGACCCTGGCGGGATCAATGCCTTCAATCTCCGGAAGTGCCGCACCGATGAGGGCGTCAAGCTGGTGGGTGCTGATCCAGGCGGAGAGTTCCGAGGCCAGTAGCAGGGCATCGGTGGTCTCGTCGAGCAGGAATCCGGGGACAAGGGTGCGCCCCGGGGAAAGCAGGTGGCCGGACTGGTCGCCCAACTC
>JAHFTI010000103.1 GCA_023265535.1 Opitutaceae bacterium | reverse complement strand
CCCCCCCTCCTTCGCCCCCGCGGCCTCCTGCTGGCCGCCACCCTGTTCCTCGCCAGCCTCCGCTGCTTCGGACTCGACCTCAGCATGACGCCGGGCTCGGCCTCCATGCCGCCCAAACCCCTCGAGGCACCGCTGCCTCCCGGTGGACGCAACTTCAAACCCATCCGCCTCGGCGCCTGGGTCGACGAGACGGGCAGGGTCATCAGGGTCGAGGGCATCCACGATGCCAGCTCCACCGAGCCGCAAACCTCCAAGGTGGATGACTCCAATCCGTCGGTGAAGGCCCTCCTCAAGTGGCGCTTCGAACCCGTCCTCTGGGAGGGCAAGCCCATCCCGTTCCGCGCCGACGTCCTCTTCGCCATCATCCAGGGCGGCGTGGGCTACAGCATGAACCCGCTTCCCAACTTCCCCGTGGAAAACCACGCGGAAGGCGAATTCGGCCTCGTCATGCCCTCCCTCACGGTCGATCCCGAAATCCAGATCCCCCTGGAGGAGATCTGCTCGCGCGGCACCCTAGACTCGGCCTTTCGCTTCGTGATCGGCACCGACGGCATCCCTTGCGAATTGGAAATCCTTGGCGCCTCCTCCAGTGCAGCATTGGACGCCGCCCTGAACGCCCTCTCCGGCCAGCTCTACAAACCCGGCACAATCGACGGCAAACCCGTCCGCGTCGCCTACAAGCAGATCGTCCGCGTTTCCTCCACAAGCCCCATTCCCGCCGGTCTCACGGGCCTGAGGGAGGCAGGCGATCCCATATTCCCCTACGACCAGCTGATCGCGGGCGAAAGCGGCTCGGCCAAGGTGAAATTCCACCTGACTCCCGACGGCTCCGTGCAGAACGTGGAGGTTCTCGAGTCCTCCCACGAAAATTTTGGCCTATCCCTCAAGGCCTGCGTCGCCTCCTGGATCTTCAAGGCCGACGATGCCCGGGAACAACCCGAGAGGGAGTACACCCACGAATTCTCGGTCGACACGCTGCCCGGCGGCGTCGACCGCCTCTCCAAGCTCCTGCGCAAGGGCGGAACCATCAGCAGCTCCTCCGCCAACCTCAGCGGCAAGCCCACACGCGTGGCTTCCGGCGGCCTGTGCTTTCCGCCCGAAATGCTCGAACAGCCCGGTGATGGCAGCGCCAAGATCGAATTCATCATCGATCGCTGCGGACTCGCACAACTCCCCCGCATCGTCGAGGCCAGCCATCCCGCCTTCGGCTGGGCTGCCGCCAATTGGGTCGGATCCATGCGCTTCAAGCCCCTGCTCCGTTCGGGTGAACCCACCGACCTGCGCATTGTCGTCCCCATCAGCTTCAAGCACCCCAAGCCCTCCACACCTCCCGCGGACAAGGCCGACGCGGCACCGGCCGCCGCACCCGGCACGCCCGCCGGCTCCTGATGGACACCCAGGGACACCCCCCTCTCACCGCCGCCCTGCTCGACCGCGAGCTGGCGGCCCTCGGCGTGCTCCCCCGCGACCACGCCAAGGCGGATCTGCTCAACGTTCGCCCCGGCCCCGACCAGCGTGAACCGCGCGAGACCGTGGAGTTCTGCCCGCAACGCGGCGCACTCGGCGACCGCTGGCTCCAAAAGACCTGGATGTACCTGCCCGACGGCAGCCCCGATCCGCGCGTCCAGGTCGCCGTGGGCAACAGCGCCCTCATCGCCCTGATCCAGCGCCTCACGGGCAACTTTCACCATCCCGGGGACACGCTCCTCACCGGCCTCGACCTCTCGATGGACAACCTCCCCGCCGGCTCGCGCCTCCGCGTGGGCGCCGCCGTGCTCGAGGTCTCCGACGTGGAGAACGACGCCTGCGCCAAGTTCGCCGCGCGCCACGGCGCCGTAGTGTTCAATTGGATACGCGACCCCGCCCGCCGCCACCTGCGGCTGCGCGGGCTCTTCGCCCGCGTGCTCTCACCCGGCCTCGTCAGGCTGGGCGATCCCGTGGAGCCGCTCCGCTGAGCGGCCCCGCCCGGGATCCTGTATCCACTCAGGGGATACGCAGCGAGGCGCCCGCGGGCAGCCTCGACGGATTGTTGAGGATGTTGCGGTTGGCCTCGTAGATCTCGTTCCAGCGCTCGGACGTGCCGTAGTACTTGCGCGAGATCCTCGAAAGGCTGTCGCCCTCGGCCACGATGTGCGTGCGCACCTCGGGCACCGGGACGGTCACGGCTACCGCGGCGCTCGCCGGACGTGTCGCCGGCGCAGTGCGCGACGGGGCGGACAGGCTGGCCTGGGGAGCCGGCGCAATCACCGGAGGCAGCGTGATGGCCGCCTGGGCGGCCGCCGTTCCGGGACGGATCGGGGAACCCAGCGACGATGCGGGCGGCGGCGCGATCACAGCCAGCTTGGTCTTCAGCTGGCTGTTCTCCTCGACGACGGCGACGAGCTGGGCCTGGGTCTGCCTGAGCTGATCCCGCAATGCCGTGGCCTCGATGGTGGCGGTCAGGCTTGTCTGTTTCGCCAGGCCGGCGGCCTTGTCGGTGTCGACCAGCTGTGCCTCGCGTGCCTTGAGCTCGGCCAGGGCATTCTGCAATTGGGTGTTGAGGGCGGTGTTGTCGGAAGTGGCCGTGTTGAGGCGCGCCTCGACATCCGCCTGGGCACGGGCGGACTGTTCGCGGCTCCTGTCAAAATCCTGCTGCTGCACGGTGTAGCTGCGCAACGCCGTCGCCAGCTTCATCTCGGCGTCAGCCAGCTTGGACTTCAGCTCGGCCACATTTTCACCCGCAGGCACCTCGGTCGCGGGAGTGGAGGCAGCCGCCACCAGGCGCGTCTCGGCCTGGCGCGCACGCTCCACCAGCTCGGCGTTCTGGCGCTCCATGGCGGCCAGGCGCTCGCGGGCCAGGATCAGCTCGTCGGCACTCGGGGACTGGGCCTGCGCGGAACGGAGTCGTTCCACCTCGCGCGTCAGCTGGGTGACATTGGCCACGGCCTCCTGCGCACGGGCCTGCTCGGCCACAAGCTTCTCATTCTGTGCGCGCAACACCACCACGTCCCGCTCGGCGCGTTCCACGCGCTCCGTGTCCGCCTTGGTCTTGCGCAATTCATCTTGAGCCGCAGTGAGTTGCTTCTGCAGGGACTCCTTTTCCGCAAGCAGCGCCGTGGCGTCGGCGGCAACTGCCGGAGTTCCGGCGGCGGCCTTCGCCTGCTCCAATTCCGCCTTGGCGGCGGCCAGGGCGCGCCCGCGCTCCGAGGCGGTATCCTCAAGTTGCTGGTTGCGCACCGCCATCTGGCGTGCCGCAGCCCGGGTCTCGTTGAGCTCGGATTCGAGCTTGATCACCTCGCTGCGCAATTTTTCCGCACCCGCATTCTGGGCCTGCGCCGCACGCAATTGGGCAAGCTCAGTCGTGGCAGCCCCGAGTGAGGCGGCCAGCTGGTCACGTTCGGCCTGCAATTTCGCCTGGGCCTCCGCCGCAGCATTGGTCTCAGCGGCCGCAGCCGGCTCCGCCCCCGACTTCAGCTGCTGACGACGCTCCTCAAAACGGCGGCGCCCCTCGGCCAGTTCGGCGGGGCTCATCTCCTCGGTCAGCTTCACCAGCTCCAGGCTGCCCGTGCCATTCTCCGCGGCGAGCTTGAGCCATGCAAAAGCCTCGGCCCGATCCAGCACGCCCGCGCTGGGATCGCTGTGGTAGCGGCCCAGGTTGTACTGCGCCAGGACATTGCCACGCAAGGCCTTGCCCCTCATGGAATCCAGTTCGGCGGGTTCCACGGCAGAGGCCGCCACTGCGGCCGAAAACCCCAGGGCGAGAAGCAAACCTTTGGAAAACGAAGACTTCATGGGATGCATGTTGCCCAAAAACTACTCCCCTCTCGCCCCGACTCAACCTCAATACTCCATGCCACCCGCCCCTTTCCGACTTTACCAGGTCCTTCACAGAAGGTCCCCACCCGCCCCCGTCAGTCCACCAGGCAGGGCTCGGTGAAACCTTGCGCTTTGCCCGCTGTCTCATTCAATTCCGAATAGGCAATTCCGTCATGAAACTCCTCCTCGCCACCGCCCTCGTCACCTCGTTCTGCCTGCCAGCGCACGCGGAGCTTTTCAGCCGTTCCTCAGTCAATGGCGCTGCCGTGGGCGCAGTCGCAGGTGCCATCATCGGCAACAACAGTGGCCACGGCAACGGCGCCCGTGGTGCCGCCATCGGTGCCGGAGCCGGCTTCCTCCTCGGCTCCATGCAGGAGTCCCGCGGCGACCACCGCCGAGGCCCGAGTGTCCACTCTTACCCGGTGCGCCACCCCAGCCACTACTCCCCTGGCTACAGCCATCATTACAGGCCCCATTACCGCAGTGGCGTCTGGTACAGCCCCCGCCCGGTGGTCTATGTCGCCCCGAGGCCGGTTTACTACGGGCCAAGCTACTACACCCCTTCCTACTACAGCTCGGGCTACTACGGTTCCGGAAGCTATTACAGCCGTCCCTCCTACGCGTCCAGCGGCCTCCTCTGGGGCGGTCTGGCCGGAGCCATCATCGGCAACAACAGCGGCCGCGGCAATGGCTTGCGCGGCGCCGCCATCGGTGCAGGTGCGGGCTTGCTCCTGGGCAGCATCCTGGACAACGACCGCCCCGCCTACGAAACCGTGGAACGCCCCGCAGAGGTCGTGTACAACACCACCCCCGCACCCTCCACACAGGCCCCCGCCCCTCAGAACGTCACGATCATCAACAATTACTACAACGCGCCCAGCACTCCCATGAGCTCGGCCAACTCGCTTTTCGGCCGCTAAGCCGAAACCGCCAGCCTTTCCTCACCAACACCTAATGAACTCCACCTCCCGTTTCCTCCTCGCCACCTGCTCGCTGGGTAGCGCACTCATCTTTTCGGGCTGCGTCTCGGACGGCGTCAGGAACCCCTCCGGCGTGCCCGTCACCGAGATGAAGGCCGACGAGCGCGGCTTCGTCGCCGGCACCGGCGTCGAGTCCCAGGATCTGGTCGCCGTCACCGATAAGATGGCCCGCAGCATCATCGGCATCCCCGAGATCGCCCAAGCCTCCGCCACCCCGCGCATCGTGATCGAGCCCGTGGTCAACAACACCCGCTTCCCGATCAACAAGGACATCTTCCTTACCCGCATCCGCACCCAGCTCAATGAAAAGGCCATGGGCAAGGTCCGCTTTGTCGACCGCGAGATCATGAAGACCCTCGAGCGCGAGCGCGACCTCAAGCGCAGCGGCCAGGTCACCGCCAGCGCCGACCCGCACGTCGTCGAATTCCGCGGCGCCGACTACTTCCTCACCGGCAAGCTCGATGGCATGACCACCCGCACTTCCGCCGGGACCAGCGATTACGTCCTCTACAGCTTCCGCCTCGTCGACGCCCGTACCAGCGAGATCGTCTGGGAGAGCTCGGCCGAGATCAAGAAGCAGGGCCTCGAAGACGCCGCCTATCGCTAAATAACAACCCATCAATATTTTGCGAGGCGGGATTGTTTGGCTGCGTGCCTGTCACGCCAAGCAACCCCGCCTCAGCCATTTGTTGATGCCCTGCCCGCGCACTCCTTTGTTCTCCTGAGAAAAGCGGACGGCCTGCCGCCCGCTTGCCCCTCCCGGCCCCACTGAGCCGGAGCGGGCTTTGTCCCCCTCGATGTCTTCTGGCGCCACACCTCCTCCTTCCCGTCCGCGCTCCGTGCGCCTGCGTTTCAGCGCCGGCCTGCTGGGCCTCCTGTTCCTGCTGACCGCCTGCGAAACCATCCCCGACCGCCCCAGGATCGCCTACACGGGCGACCCGGTGATCGATGGCCGCGCAGAGCTCCAGGCCGCCCAGCCCAAGGACCGTGTCCTCTGGAACTACCGCATCGCCGCCTCCGCCCTGCGCCGCAACCAGCCCGACGAGGCCCGCGTCCAGCTCGACACTGCGATCCCGCTCATCGGCGGCATCCTCGCAAACTCCGCCGACGCCAGGAAGGCGCGCGGGCTTTTCAGCGGCGAAGACTCCAAGACCTTCATCGGCGAACCCTACGAACGCGTGATGGCCTACTACTACCGGGCCATCCTCTACTGGATGGAGGGCCAGCCCGACAACGCCCGCGCCTGCTACCGCACCGGTCAGCTCATCGACAGCGATGCCGAGGCCAACGCCTACAAGAGCGACTACATCCTCCTCGATTACCTCGACGGTTTCGTGTCCACCAAGCTGGCGGCCGACGGCGAGGACGCCCTTGCCCGCGCCCAGAAAAACGCACGCGGCGGGGCCCTCCCTCCCTACGACCCGAACGCCAACCTCATCGTCTTCGCGGAATACGGCCAGGGGCCGCGCAAATACGGCGGCGGCGAGTTCGGCGAGCAGCTGCGTTTCATCACCACTCAATCCCGCAGCACCCACGCACGCCTGACCCTCGGCAGCCAGGTCATCCTCCTGCCCACCTTTGACGACCTGAACTATCAGGCCACCACCCGAGGCGGCCGCGTCATGGACTACATCCTGGGACGCAAGGCGGTGTTCAAGAGCACCACCAACACCATCGGCGACGTCGCCCTCACAGGCGCCGCCATCGCCGCGTCCAACGCCCGCCACTACAACGGCGGCACCAACCGCGACGCAGCCAATGCCGCCATGGTCCTCGGCGCCATCGGCCTGATCTCCAAGATCACCAGCGCCGCCACCACACCCAAGGCCGACACACGCGCCTGGGACAACCTTCCCCAACGCCTCTCCTTTGCCGCCGCACAGGTCGCCCCGGGTGACTATCCCGCCAAGGTCGAATTCTTCGACAAGGACGGCACCCTGCTGCACGCCCGCACCAAATCCTTCAGTGTCACGGTGAAGCCCGACGGCGACACCGTTATTTTTGTCAGCGAACTCAGCCGCTAAATTGCGGTCTAAGCCCACCACCTCGCAAATTCACCGCTCATGAACCACCACGTCGCATCCTTCCTCGCCGCCGCCACGATCAGCTTCCTCGCCGGTTGTGCCACGCCGGGACCCTACACGCCCCAGGACACCACCAAGTACACGGTTGAGAACACGGAAAAGTTTGTGCTGCTCGATCTCGCCACCCAGCACTCCGTGACCTGCACCGGTCTCCAGGAGCGCCTGCTGCCCGACGGCCGCATCGAGGTGACCGCCAACGTGAAGAACCGCGAGAACCGCCGCATCCAGGTGCAGATCCAGGGCGTGTTCAAGGACGAGCAAAGCTTCTCCACCGGCGACGAGACGCCCTGGCAGACCCTCATCCTTGCCGAGTACTCCACCGAGGCCGTGAAGTTCACCGCGATGAACACCCAGGCCCGCAAGTACACCATCCGCGTGCGTCAGGCCCGCTAAGCCCAGACCCACCCCGGGAACGCCGCAGACCGGCACCCCGGCCACCCTCCCCTTCTGGATCCCACCATGAAATCCCGCCTCCTTTCCCTCACCGCACTCGCGGCCCTCAGCCTCTCCAGCACGCTCGCACGCGCCGAACAGGCCCCCGAGGCTCCCGTGCCCGTTACGATCGCCCCCGCACGCCAGGCCGTCCAAGCCACGGCCGCGGGCGAGCAGCAGCGCCTTTACGGCCCCTCCAGCGCCACGATCATCCCGGCCGAACAGGCCCAGGCCCTGGTGAGCCGTTTCAAGGAGGCCTACGCCAAGCTCGGCAACCCGCGCATCGTTTTCTACATCAACCGCGAACTCGTCGACACCAGCTCCGGCCTCAAGCTCACCGGCCGCACCGAGCGTTACGAGAGCACGAAGTCCGAGGGCAAGAGTGAGGTGGAGAAGGTCGCCGCCCCCGCCCAGGCCGGCGCCGCCCAGACCCAGATCAATGTCGCCGTCGGCGGCAACAGCGGGACGACCGGCACCGCCCTGCCGCAGGGCAAGTCCGAGGCCGTCTCGACGACCACCAAGACCTCCGGGGAGAATACCTACGCCCTCAAGGAAGGCGAGAAGGCCACCCTGGCCGACCGCCAGACCGTGCGTGACGTCGAGCGCCTCTTCGGCCGCGTCTTCCGCGCAGGTGGCGCGCTGCTCGCCGACCAGAAGGTCGCCGCCTCCCTGCTCGAGGACAAGCCCGTCGCCAGCCTCACCGGCACCAATGATGCCGCCGCCAAGGACCGCGAGGCCCTCGCCAAGATCGCCGACGTGGCCATCGAGATCCTGATCTCCAGCCGCACCATCACCGTGCCCGCGGTCTCCGGCGACCAGCAGACCACCGTGCCCGACATCCAGGCCACGGCCGTCCGCCTCTCCGACGCCGGCATCATCGCCCAGGCCTCCGCCACGGACATCCTCGGCAAGGACCGCAACGCCGGCCACCTCGTCCAGAACTTCGACATCCGCGACATCACCGAGGCCACCGCCCTCGCCCTCATGGAGGACATGATCGCAAGCGTGAAGTAAGCCTCCTGGCACACGGGTCCCCTCCCTCTCGCCGCGCAGTCCCGCACACCGGGCTGCGCGGTTTTTTGCGCCCGGCGCCCGCCCCCCGGGGGTTCGTATTCAGGAATCCATTACACCACCTTCAGGCGGTCAGCAACGCGGTGAGCTTCTGGCGCAGGCAGGTGCTGCGCGTCTTGGCCTCGCTGTTGCGCACGGCCATGGCGTAGGCGGCCGGCTCGCCGACCACAAAGACCTTCTTCTTGCCGCGCGTGAGCCCGGTGTAGAGCAGGTTGCGCTGCAGCATCATGAAATGGGCCTTGAGCAGCGGGATGATGACCACCGGATACTCGCTGCCCTGCGACTTGTGGATGCTGATGGCGTAGGCCAGCGAAAGGCTGCCGAACTCGCCGCGCGTGAACTCCTGGTGCGCGCCGTCGAAATCCGCCGCCAGGGTGCCGGCCTCGTCGTCCACCGAGACCACGGTGCCGATGTCGCCGTTGAAGAGTCCCTTGTCGTAGTTGTTGCGCAGCTGGATGACCTTGTCCCCCGGGCGATACTCGCCGGTGAGCGTGCGCAGCCCCTTTGCCCGTCCGTTGAGCGCGGCCTGCAGGCGCACGTTGAGGTTGCCCACGCCCGCCACGCCCTTGTGCATGGGCGCCAGTATCTGGATTTCGGATACAGGGTTGAGCCAGCTGCAGTGGCGCGGGATGTACTCGGTGCAGATCTGGGTGACCTTGCGCACGCAATCCTCGGCGTCCGTGGCGTGGACAAAGTTCAGCTCGCTCCACGCGGGGATCTCCGAGACGTCCGCCACGACCGGGGGCAGCTGTGAGTTGCCCTCGTTGATCGCGTGCGCGGCGGTGACGATGGCGCTCTGCCCCTTCTGGCGGTACACCACGCTCAGGCGCGTGACCGGGAAGGCCAGGCTGGCCGCCGTGCTCGCCGCGATGAGGTCCTTCAGCACGTGGCCCGCACCCACGCTGGGAAGCTGGTCGGTGTCGCCCACCAGCAGCAGGTGTGCGCGCACGGGGATGGCCTGCAGCAGTGCGGCGGCCAGGCGCGCGTCGAGCATCGAGGATTCGTCGACGATCAGGAAATCGGTCGCGAGGGGGGCGTTCTCATTGGCCGTGAAGGCGCCCTTGGCAGGGTCGAACTTGAGCAGGCGATGGATCGTGGAGGCGAAGCCGCCCGTGGCCTCGGCGAGCCGTTGCGCGGCGCGGCCCGTGGGTGCGGCCAGGTGCACGCGCACCTTCTTGGCCTTCAGGACCTCCACGAGGGCGCGCAGGCAGGTGGTCTTGCCCGTGCCGGGGCCGCCCGTGAGGATGGAGACCTTGGAAAGCAGCGCCTGCCGCACGGCCACGCGCTGGTGGTCGGCAAAGCCGAAGCCGGCCTTCTGCTCGGCCCACTCCACGGCGGCATCCACCTTGATGGGAGGCAGCCCGCTGGGCACGCGCAGGAGCCGGCTCACCGCGTCGGCGATCTTCTGCTCGGCGCGGTCCAGCACGGGCAGCTGAAGCAGCGCGGGCAACTCGCCATCGGAGGCGTGCCGCACCAGCTGGCGGTCCTTGATCAGTGCCTCGCAGCGGGCCTCCAGCTTGTCGTGGGGGCTCTCCAGCAACTCGGCGGCATAGTCGATCAGGTCGGCCTGCGGGTAGCAGGTGTGCCCCTCCTCCTGCAGCTCATCGAGGGCGAAGAGCAGGCCGGCGTCGAGGCGCGGAGGGGCGTCGTTGGCGAAGCCGAGGTTGATCGCGATGCGGTCCGCCGTCTTGAAGCCGATGCCATCGATCTCGCGCGCCACGCGGTAGGGCTCCTCCTTGAGGA
>JAHFTI010000609.1 GCA_023265535.1 Opitutaceae bacterium | reverse complement strand
ATCCGACATCCGACATCCGACATCCGACATCCGACATCCGACATCCGACATCCGACATCCGACATCCGACATCCGACATCCGACATCCCAGGGAAATCTTTGCAAAGCTCGGCCAAGCCGCTTCACTGCACGCATGCCCCACCCCATCAAAGCCTTCGCACTCGGCTGCCTGCTGCTCCCCCTGTCCCTGCTCGCCGCCGAAAACCCGCCCGCAGCCCACTACGCCCCGCTCATCCGGAAGCAGCTCACCGGGGACTACGCGGGCATGCTGCGCGCCGAGGGCGGCGCCTTCAAGTACCCCTTCCTCACACCCGGCAGCGCCCAATACCCCGACATCCTCTGGGACTGGGACTCCTGGCTGAGCGACGTCGCGCTGCAGCAGGTCCTGGCAGAGAAGGCGGACAAGGCCGAGAAGGCCCGCGTGCTCAAATACGAGCAGGGCTGCGTGCTGAACTACCTCAATTACGGCGGCTTTGACGGCTGGGTGCCGATCATCCTCAAGCGCGACTCGGGCACGCGCCAGCAACTGATGGCGCAGGAGGACACCTACGAGACCAACATGCACAAGCCCTGCCTGGCCCAGCATGCCGCCTTCCTCACGCGCCAGAACGGAGGCGACGCCGAATGGTTGCGCGAAGGTTTCTTCCCGCTTCAGGCCTTCGTGAACCGCTACAAGAACCACCAGCGCCACAAGGCGACGGGGCTGTACTACTGGAACGACGACATGGCCATCGGCGTGGACAATGATCCCTCCACCTACATGCGGCCCGCCAAAAGCTCGGGCTCGATTTTCCTGAATTGCCTCATGTACCGCGAACGCCTCGCCGTGTCCTACCTCGCGGAACGGCTCGGCCAGGCGGAGATCGGCCTGCTCTACAAGCGCGACGCCGAGGAGCTCAAGGCCGCCATCCAGAAACACTGCTGGGACGAGCGCGACGGCTGCTTCTACAGTGTCGACCTCAACCTCCTCCCCTACGAGGGCAAGCCCTTCGCCGCCGACCCGTCCATCCGCCTGCACAGCGGCTACCCGCGCGACTACGACTGCCTCATCCAGCGCCTCGATTCCTGGTCGGGCTTCCTCGCGCTCTGGGCCGAGATCGCCACGCCCGAACAGGCCGTGCGCATCGTCGCGCGCCTGCAGGACGAGCGCAGCTTCAACGCGCCCTACGGCGTGCGCACGCTCTCAAAGCTCGAGAAGATGTACAACGTGCGCGCCTCGGGAAATCCCTCGCTCTGGACCGGCCCCGTGTGGGGTGTCTCCAACTACCTCGTCTTCCGCGGCCTCGTGAAATACGGCTACAAGGAGGAAGCGCGCAGCCTCGCCGACAAGACCGTCCGCCTCTTCGGGCGCGACCTCGAGCGCTTCGGCGCGCTGCACGAATATTACCTGCCCGAGAGCGGCGAGCCCGTGCTCAACCGCGGCTTCCAAAACTGGAATTACCTAGTGCTGAACATGCTCGTGTGGACCGAGGGCCGCGAGCCCGTGGCGGAGTTCTGAGAGCGGCGAGGGAAACCGTCCCGCTGTCCCAAAACGACGGGCGAAAGCACTTTTTTACCCACCATGGCGCCTTTTTGCCCATGTGTGGTTTTGCGGCGTCATGCATCGGCGACTCTTGCTTGTGCCATACCCCGCGTGGCCTCCCCCTTCCTGCCACGTGGCTCAGAACACCGGATAGTTAGCACCCAACACATGACCACCCGCATCAAACCCCAGCAACGCCGCAACCAGGCGGCTTTCCTGTTCGCCCTTCTGGGCGCACTCACCACACCCGTCCTCGCGCAGGACAACACCCCGGCCCAGGACGCCGCTCCCGTACAGGAGGCGCCCGCCCAGGACGCCGCAGCGGCGGAAGCAGCAGCCGCAGCCAAGCCCGACGAAGGAGACGTGCTCAAGATGGATTCGGTCAGCGTGACCGCCTCCGCCCCCGCCCGTCCCGACACCAGCAAGTTCAAGTCGAGCATCTCGATCAGCACACTCGACATCGAGAAGCTCCAGATCTCCGTTCCGCGCAACACCGCCGAGATCTTCCGCAGCATCCCCGCGATCCGCTCCGAGGCGACCGCCGGCGACGGCAACACCAACATCGCCGTGCGCGGCATGCCCATCTCCGCCGGTGGCTCGCGCTACCTGCAACTCCACGAGGACGGCGTCCCGGTCCTCGAATTCGGCGACATCGCCTTCGCCACCGCCGACCAGTTCCTGCGCGCCGACTACTCGGTCTCACAGATCGACTCCGTGCGCGGCGGCATGGCCTCCACGATGTCGAGCAACTCGCCCGGCGGCATCATCAACTTCCTGAGCAAGAGCGGCGAGGTCGCCGGAGGCAGCCTCGGCGTCACGCGCGGCCTCGACTTCGACACCACGCGCGTCGACCTCAACTACGGCTCCCCCCTGGGCAACGGCATGCGCTTCCACGTCGGCGGCTTCTACCGCACCGGCGAGGGCCCGCGTCGCTCCGGCTACAATGGCAACAACGGCGGCCAGGTGAAATTCAACCTCACCAAGGAGTTTGAGAAGGGCTACGTGAAGCTCTTCTTCAAGCAGCTCAGCGACTCCACCATCACCTACATGCCGATGCCCAACAGCATCAGCAGCAACGGCGACATCGGCTCGCTTCCCGGCTTCGACGTGAAGCGCGACACCCCGCACTCGCAGTACTTCACCACGAAGGTCGGCCTCGACGGCCAGGGCAACCGCGAGACCGTCGACATCACCGACGGCCTCCGTGTCA
>JAHFTI010000608.1 GCA_023265535.1 Opitutaceae bacterium | reverse complement strand
CACCTGTGAGTAGAGCGAACCGAGACGGGCGACCAGCTGGGTGCGTTCCTGCCCGGTCGTGGAGGGGGCCAGGGCAAAGCCGTGCGCGGAGGAAAGCGGTTGTGAGCTGAACTCGTCGGGGCGCGCCCAGAGCTGCAGGGTGCCGTCGCGCCCCAGGCTGGCCCAGCGTCCCGCCCCCAGGGCGATCCCGGCCAGGCGAATGACGGCCCCCTCGTGGGCGAGGCCCTGGGCGATGAGCTGTTCGCCCTTGATCGTGTAGAAGGCGACGAGTCCACGGTCGGTGCCAATCGCCACCTGGTCCTGCCCGGCGCAGAGTTGCGTGGGGACAAAGCCGGCGGGGAGGGAAAGCTCGGACAACTCCCCCGAACCACGCTCATAGGTGTGGAGACGTTGGCGCGAGATGAACCAAAGGGTGTCGCCGCCGCCCGTGAAGACGGCGTGGGAAGGCTTGCGATTGGTGTGGGAACGATCGGCCTGCTGCGGCTGCAGCGCGCGCCACGCCGGGGTGGGCAGGGAGGTATCCAGATCCCAGACGCCGCCATCGCCACTCATGAGGACGGCAGCCCTGCCATCGGAGCTGAAGGCGGCGTGGTTCGCACCGTGAAGCCCCTCGAGGCGGGCGAGCCAGCGGCCACGGCTGTCGAGCAGGCCGCCCTGGCCGCTGAGGGGATTGAAGGCCAGCGCGAGGCCTGCCTTGGAAACGGCGAGAAGCCTGGAAGGCGCCGCGTCGCCTTCCAGCGTCCACAGCTCCTCCCCCGTTTCGCTGTTGCGCAGCGAACTCCGGTCCTCGTTGGAGACAAGGATGCGGGTGCCGCTGCGATCCCAGAACCAGGCGTCCACCCAGGCGGTGTCGCCGGGCAGGGGCAACTCCCGCAGGCGGCGTCCCTCCTCGCTGTCCCACACCGAGACCCTGCCCTCGGCGCAGACGAGCAGGCGCTTTCCATCGTGGGAGACATCCACGTGCGGCGACTCGGGCAACTCGAGGGAACGGGTCACGAGGCGGCCGCCCGGGGCGATACGGGAATATTCAAACACGTTGCCCAGGAGCAGGCCCCAGCGGGAGCCGTCCTCGGAGACCCAGGTTGCCTCGGTGTAGGCGTCGTCGGGCACGGCAAGGCTGGTGAGCGTGGGGTGCACCTGACGCAGCAGGTAGCCCCACTCCCAGTTGCGGTGCGTGGCGGGCGCGCGCCAGAGTGCCTTGCGGGCCAGCTCCGCCTGGCCGTCCCTGAGGGCACCGTAGGCGAGGGACAGTGAGCTTTGGTAGAGGCGGGTTTCGGCAACCTGGCGCCGCTCCACGGCGACGCGCCATTGCCAGACGGAGACCAGGGCAAGGCAGGCGAAGACCAGGGTGAGGGCGATGCTCAGGGCGAGAATCCTGCGCTGGCGGCGGCGGCGGGATTCCTCGTCGCGCCGGCGCAGGTCGTCGTAGTTCACGCCAAGCACACCGGCGATCAGCTTGAGCAGGGCATTGGCGCGGCCGTCGGCATGGGGTCGTGCATCGGCGGCGATGGGCTCCGTGCGCACGGAGGAAAGCTGCCCCTGCGGCCCGAGCCTGTACTTGAGCGCGGAGGGAAAGCATTCCTGCTCCGGCTGGAAGCCTGGCTTGCCCTCGGCGGCGTTGGGCTCGCCGTCGACGATGATCGCCAGCACGCGGTTCTCGCGGCCCAGGCGCTTGAAGCTGATGATCTCCTGGTTGACCCACTCGCTGCGCGCGGAATTCGGCGAGCAGATCACGATGAGGTAGCGCGACTGCTCCAGCGCGTGCGTGATGACCGAGCCCAGGTCCACCGCGGTGGGCAGCTCCTCCCTGTCACGAAAAACTGGATACAGCCGGGCCGGGACCGGTGCGCCCCTGTCCGTGTCGCGCCCCACCAAGGCCCTTGGCACGGCGTAGGATTCAAGCGCCTTGTGGAGCCAGTCCCCCCAGGCCCTGTCGCGATGGCTGTAGCTGATGAAGGCGTGGTATTTCATTGGGAGCGGAGCGGAAGGGGAACGGGGCAGGCGCCGCCGGAGGGGCGGGACCTTCAACGCACCAGGTCCATCAGCTCGTCGTCGAGTTCGGCGTCGGGAACGGCCACGAGGGCGGCCTTCGTGTCGGCAATGGCCAGGTCGCGGTCGCCATGCCTCAGGCGCACCAGCGCGCGGCGCGCCAGCAGCGAGGCGCGCATGCCGGGGGTGACCTCGTTGTCCGCGGTGGCGAGGATGAGGGCCTGGGTGAGGGAGGCGATGGCGGCGGCGAGATCCCCCTGGTGCTCACAGATGACGGCGCGGGTACTCCAGAAGTGGCGGTTGGGTGCGTCGAGCTTGACCGAGCGGTCGATGAACTGGCGCGCCTCCTCAGGCCTGCCTGTGCAGTCGAGATAGAGGGAACGGGCATGGCAGGCCCGGGCGTCACCGGGGGTCTCGCGGAGGGCGGCCGCTGAGAAGCGGTCGGCATCCAGGCTGGCCTGGACGCTGGCGTCCGAGTCCATGTAGATCAATGCGGTGAGGGTCATTCCGGCGCGCACCTGGGTGCGCTGGGCGGGCGTGCCCTCGAAAAGCAGGCGAAGGGCCTCGCGGTCGACCGCACCACCGCTGGTGCACTGCTCCTTGAGCTGGTCGCCGCTGGTGGCGGTGTACTCGATGAGCCGGCGCAGCTCGGCCGCACCCAGCGAGGGTTGCAGGGCGCGCACGTAGGCGGCGGTGCCGGCGACGGCGGGGGCCGCCATGGAGGTGCCATCCATGTAGATGGA
>JAHFTI010000607.1 GCA_023265535.1 Opitutaceae bacterium | reverse complement strand
TCCAGCACATGCCTTGGATGCCGACAAACTTGGCCTGCTGCGCCGGGCTGAGCGTGGTCATGTACACCGCATCAGCCGCGATGTCCTGCGTCGCCGACGCGAAACCCGCGATCCAGAAGAACGCGAGCGAGGCCGCAAAGAAACTCGGGATGGGCAGCGTGAAGGCGATCAGGCCCAGCACCAGCGCCATCGTGAACTGCATGGAAAGCACCCACCAGCGCTTCGTCTTGAAGGGCTCCATCAGCGGCGCCCAAAGCGGCTTGAGGACCCACGGAAGGTAGAGCTGGCTCGTGTAGATCGCGATGTCCGTGTTCGAGACGCCCATGTTCTTGTACATGATCGCCGAGACGGCACCGACGGTGACATTCGGGATGCCCATCGCAAGGTAGAGCGAGGGGACCCAGAAGCCCGGATTCTTGGCATCGTCCTTCGGCGAACTCGCCGCGGACGGGGATGGGGAGGGGACGCTGGCCATAGGGGGATGGGGCCAGAGTGAGAGAGAGGCTCCCCCCGCTGGCGACTCCAAAGCCAAACCCGGGCGGGCAATGTGTGTTCACTCGTTAGCGTGCATGCACACAGCGCAGCCACCGTCCCACTCCCGCGCGGCGCCCCGCCTTCCGTCCGCCCCACTTGGCCATTGCCCCCGCGCCGCCGCCACTTTGTCCTCTTTCCCATGTCTGCCGAGCCCATGCCCAGCATCGACAGCGAACTCCTGCAGGAATACCGAGCCTACCTGCGCGATGGCGCGCGCCGCTCCTTCCTCATCGGAGTCGGGCTGCTCGGCTTTTCCGCCTTCCTCGTCTTCGGCTCCCAAGCCCCCCTCCTCGCCCTCTTCACGGGCCTGCTCCCCAGCCTCGCGGTGATCTCCCTGCTCTCGGGCCTGCACGACCTGCGCAAGGCACGCCTGGCCACCGAGGCCGAGGCCCAGGTCTTCGAGGAGCTCGCCCTCTTCGACGAGAAAATCCGCGGCGCCCGCCTGCTCCACACCTACATCCTCATCGGCGGCCTCGGCCTGCTCTTCCTGGCCCAGCACAGCGTCGGCCTGAATGACTCCATCGCGATCGCCGGCCTCGTGAAGGACCGCGTGCGCGAGGGCGAATGGTGGCGCCTGCTCTCCTGCGCCCTCCTGCACGCCAACACCCTTCACATCCTCACCAACGCCGCCACCCACCTCATGCTCGGCCGCATCATCGAGACCCAGGGCGACCCGGACGACCTGCCCATCGTCTTCACCGTGGCGGTCTTCACCGGAAGCGTGGCCAGCTGCCTGCTCATGCCCTCCGTCCCCTCGGTCGGCGCCTCGGGCGGCATCCTCGGCCTCTCCGGCTACCTGCTGGTCCTCGCCGTCCGCCGCCGCGCGCAGCTGCCCGCCGGCCTGGGCCGCCACCTCTGGCGCGGCGTGGCCCTGACCGCCCTCGTCGGCGTGCTCGGCTACCACTACATCGACAACGCCGCCAACATCGGCGGCCTGCTCGGCGGCGCCCTCTGCGGCCTGCTGCTCATCCGCCCGAAGCCCGATTCGCACCCCCATTCCACCGGCGCCATCCTCAAGGCCATGTCGGCCTGGGGTTGCCTGGGCTGGTTCGGCGGCGCAGCCTTCTTCTGCCTGAGGCGCCTGCTCAATTTCTAAATCCGCCGCCCCGCCTTGTAAGGCCGCACGCCCCGCCTATAGTCATCCCCTCACCCCATGACCCCGCTCACCCGCCGCTCCCTGCTCAAGTTCGCCGGCGCCGGCGCCACCCTCGCCGCCCTGCCCCGTATCCTTTCCGCGGATACAAGCTCCGCCCCCGCCCCCGCCGCCGCCCCCTTCAGGCCCGCCCCCAACAGCGGCATCCACCGCTTCCGCCTCGGCGACTGGGAGGCCACCGCCTTCGCCGCCGGCATCTGGGATGTCCCCCAGCCCCATCCCATGTTTGCCCCCCAGGCCACTCCCGAGCAGTTCCGCGAGAGCCTCGAGGGAGAGTGCCTGCCCGCCGACAAGATCCGCCTCTACTTCAACATCCTCCTCCTGCGCACCGGCCGCGAGACCCTCCTCATCGACTCCGGCTTCGGCCCCACCGGCGCAGCCCCCTTCCACCTCCTCGACAACCTCGCCGCCGTCGGCCTCACCGCCGCCGACATCACGGGCGTCTTCCTCACCCACGCCCACGGCGACCACATGGGCGGCCTGCTCGACGCCTCCGGCAAGCCCGTCTTCACGCGCGCCGAACACTTCTGCACCGCCGAGGAACTCGCCTTCTGGACCTCCTCCAAGCCCGACTTCTCGCGCAGCGCACTCGACCCGAAATCGCGCGACGGCCAGATCGCCGGCGCCCGCCGCACCTTCGACTCCCTGCGCTTCACCACCCTCAAGGCCGACACCCGCCTGCCCGAGGGCGTCCAAACGATCCTCGCCCCCGGCCACACCCCCGGCCACATGACCCTGCGCTTCGAGTCAAAGGGCGAGATGCTCTACCACATGGCGGACATCGCCCACCACTTCGCCCTCATGCTCCCGCACCCGGATTGGACGGTCGCCTTCGACAACAACCCCGACCAGGCCGCCGCCACGCGCAAGAGCATCCTCGCCCGCCTCGCCGGCGAGAAGATCAAGGACTTCGGCTACCACATGCCCTTCCCCGGCCTCGGCCGCATCCAGGCCGCCGGTGCCGGCTACCGCTGGGTGCCCCGCACTTGGGACCCCGCCCTCTGACCATGCCCGTTCCAAGCGAGGAAAACGACCCCCAGCCACGCA
>JAHFTI010000606.1 GCA_023265535.1 Opitutaceae bacterium | reverse complement strand
TCGGGCGGCACGGCCTGCAGGCCCAGTGCCCTGAACAGGTCCGCCTCGTCGTTGACCGGAGGGACGGGCTGCGCCTCTCGCCCCTCGAGCACGGTCAGGCCCCATTCACTCAGGCTCCAGCCGCGCGCAAGCGCACGCTGCCTCATCTGGATATTGTGGTCCTTTGAGCCGGTGAAATGATGCAGTGCAAAGGCGAATTGCGCCTCGGGCACGATGCGCAGGTCCGCCTGCAGGCCGCTCTCGAAACGCACGCTGCACTTGGTGTCGCCGCGTCCTGTCACCTCCAGCACGCCGAACTGCGCGCAGAACCAGTCCATCACGGGGCCCGGTTCCTGGGCGGCCACGATGAAGTCGAGGTCCCCCACCGTCTCCAGGCCCCTGCGCAGGCTGCCCGCCGCCTCCGCCCGCGAGACTCCGGCGAGGCCGCGCAAGCCTTCGACGATCGGCGTGGCCACCTCGGCAGCACTCCACCAGATGTGCCTCTTGCCATAGGCCTCGCGCCGCTCGATGCCCGTGAGGAGCTTGGCCTCGGTCTTTGCGCCAAATCCATCGAGATTGGCGACGCGCCCTTCCTGGCAGGCGGCCTGCAGCTCGGCGATCGTCGTGATCCCGAGCTTCTCGTGCAGGGCCTTGATTTTTTTGGGGCCGAGCCCGGGGATCTGAAGCATGTCGATGAGCCCGGCGGGCACCGAGGCCTTCAGCTTCTCATGGAACTCGAGGCGTCCCGTGTCGTGAAGGGTCCTGATCTTGGCCGAAAGGGCCTCGCCTATGCCGCGCACCTGGTCCCAGTCGTCCAGGCGCAGATGCTCCCGGTACTCCTCCTCCGACATGGAGGACAGCAGGCGCGCGCCCGACTGATAGGCCCGAATCTTGAAGGGGTTCTCCCCCTTCAGATCCATCAGCACGCCAATCTCCTCCAACAAGTCTGCAATGTCGCCCCGGGTCATGTCCCCCAGCTTGGCACAGCGGCACGCCGGGTCAACCCGCGCGGACCTTTCCTCATTCGGATTGCCGCAGCATCGGTGAACGCATTGCCTCCCCCGATGCACATCGACCTAGAGAAACGCCAGGCGACCCTCGCAGTGGGGGAGTTCGCCGATTTTCTCTGTGGCCCGCGTGAGGGACAGGGCGGTGCTCAGGGGCTCTGGCGCGCCCAGTTGGGCACCCACTGGCACCAGGAATTCCGCAGGCACACGCTCGCCGAATTTCCCAGGTCGCGCTTCGAGGTCACCCTCACTGGGCAATTGCTGCATCGCGGCTGGCTCATCACACTTTCCGGCCGCATCGACCAGGCCATCCTCACCGAGGCGGGACTGGCCGAGTTGCGCGAGATCAAGACCGTCCTGCGCACCCTGCCTGCCGACGAAACCGAGCTGCGTGCCGACCACGGCTCCTACTTTGTCCAAATCGCCTGCTATCGTCGCCTCGTGCAAAGCGACCGGCGCGCGATCCCAATCGAGGGGGGATTGGGCCTGCCCGCCTCAGGACAGGCCATCGCAGCCAAGCTCGTCTTTGTTGAGGCTGACACCGGACTCGCCCAGACTCTCTCCCTCTCCTCTGCGGACGACGGACTGCTCGACGCCCAGCTGGAGCGGCTGGTGCAATTCCTGGAACTCAGGAAACGTGCCCATGAGCGACTCAAGAGCCTGCGCATCCGGCCGCCCTTCGAGGTGTACCGCGAAGGACAGGAGGAGGCCCTGGCAAGTCTCACGCGCACCCTTGCTGGCTCCCAGGGTGCCATCCTCCTCGAGGCCCCGACCGGCTTCGGCAAGACGGGCATCCTCCTCGATGCCGCCCTGACCCAGATGAAGGCCGGCCACTTCGATCGCCTCATCTATCTCACCAGCAAGGCAACCGGGCAGCTGCAAGTGGCACGCACGCTGCGCAGCATGGGCGACGATTCACCCGAGGCGCCCGGCGGCGATCCTGTATCCACTTGGCTGACACGCCCCAAGTCCGAGCACTGCATCTCGCCCACGTTCCATTGTGTGCGCGACGTGTGCACCCACCTCCAGGACATCGGGAGGAAATGGGACCGTGCGGGGCTCGCCAGGCACTTTCTAGATCCGCTTGCCCCGCGCGACCTTGAATCGCTGCGTCGCTCGGGCCTGGAAGCGGGTGTGTGCCCCTACGAAATCACACGCGCAGCATTGCCCTTCTGCGACCTGTGGATCGGTGATTTCAACTACGTTTTCTCCCCCTCCTCTCAGGGACTCTACCTGGGCCAGCCTGGCTTCAATGCCGCACGCACCCTTCTCATCATTGACGAGGCCCATAACCTGCCCTCGCGCGTGGCTGACGCCTACTCGCTTCGCTTCACCTTTGACGAAGCGCTCGACTGCCTGGATGCGCTTCACGCAGTCCACGCTCCGCAGGGCGTCATCCAGGCCTGGGACCATTGGACACATTTCCTCCGCCACGTCCCGCACTGCCAGTCGCTCAGCCTGGATTCCGAGGACGATGCGCGCGACCTCATCAGCCAGGTCAGCCGCAAGCTAAGCGCCCAGGCGCTCGACTACGCACGCCTTGGCCCCGTCATCGCCGAGTCACTCTGGAAGGTGCCCGCGCTGAATGAGGCCCTCATCCAACAACCGAAGCTCCCGCGCCTGTGGTGGGGCCCAAAGGAGCGCAGCCTCCTGATCACCTGCCTCGATGCGGCGAGTGTCATTGGTCCGGCCCTGCGTGATTTTGGCGGGGTCATCCTGGCGAGCGCCACCTTCGGTCCCATCGACAGTTATGAG
>JAHFTI010000605.1 GCA_023265535.1 Opitutaceae bacterium | reverse complement strand
ATGGGTTGAGCAAGGCCCACATTCCCCCCCCCACCCCACACATTCTCATTCTGCCCCCCGCAGGAAGACGCCCAGCCCGGCTACTCCGACTCCTAATCGCAAGGTGTGCCCTCAGCGTCCTACACACGCATGAGGCCTGCCCAGCCGTGTGAGGCACGCGCTTGAGGTCTGCCCCGCCACCAGCGAAGACGGGGGAGCCCAGCCGTGTATCCGGGGTAGCATGACAGACCGGCCTGCACGCCGTGACAGCCACGGACAAGCGATGGGCTTCCGCTGAAAGTTGAGCCGAGGAAGACCCGGGAGTCGGGGAAGGAACACCCGCAGGCCGGGGCTTTCCCCGTCCAAAGAAAGGGAAAAATGCTCCAGGCTACTGCAGGGGCGCGGGCTCGGGGGCGGCACAAGCGCCGTCGTCACACACGTAGCGCAGCACCTCGCCGGGACGGGCGCGCGCGGCGATTTCCGAGAGCCAGGAGCGGCCGGCGCAGAGTTCGGCACCGAAACCCGCGGGGCCGACGGCGAGCAGCACGCGCGGGGGGCCCGGCTCGCGCCAATGCGCACGCGCTGCGGCAAGGAGCTTGGGATCGGAGCGCTCGCCGGAGAGCACCACGAGGCGCGGCGGCCAGGCTGCGGCCCATTCCAGGGCGCAGAGGCCGCCGGGCAGGGCTTGGGGGTGCTTTTCCAGGCGCGGGCGCAGCGAGGCCAGGGTGCGCTCGGCACGCTGGCGATAGGACGGCTCATCGAGGAGAGCGGAGAGACGGAAGAGGTTGCGTGCGGAGACGCAGGAGGCGGAGGGCTCGGCACCGTCGTACTCGTCCTTCAGGCGGAGGATCAGGTCGCCGGCCTCCGCGGAGGAACAGAAATAGCCGCCCGAGGCCTCGTCCCAGAAGAGCTCGTCGAGCACGGCCTGCAGCTCGCGGGCGAAGAGCAACCACTGCGGATCCAGGCCGGCCTCGTACAGGTCGAGCAGGCCCTGGATGAGGCAGGCGTAGTCCTCGGAGACGGCCAGGGGGCCGCGACGGCCCTCGCAGAGGGAGCGGTGCAGGCGGCGGGCGGCGGGATCCCAGAGCAGCGAACGCAGGGCGGCGGCGGCCTCGCCGGCGGCGCGCAGGCAGAGGGCGTATCCGGATTCCGGATACGAAATGGGGGCAGAGGGGGGCGTGGGCGGGGAAAGCGGGCCCACGGGCCCGGGGACTGCCGCCGATCCGGCAGGGGGCGCAAGGTGATTGGAGGCAGCTGCGGAGGATGACGAGGAGGGAGATGGAGAGGAGGAGGGGGCGGGCGACGGAAGCTCGGTCCACTCGCCGGCGAAGGCGTCGTCGGTGCAGAGCGCGCCGCGCGAGAGGGCGGAGAGCATCAGGCCGTTCCAGGCGGCCACGACCTTCTCGTCGCGCAGGGGGCGGGGGCGGCGGCCGCGGGCGTGCAGGAGCGTGTCGAGGATGCGCAGGCGGGCGGCCACGGCCTGCGCGGGGGCGAGGCCGGCGCGGGCGGCGATCTCGGCGAGGGACGCGGGCTGGTGGAGCACGTTGCGGTCGGTCATCTCGCCGTGCGGGTCCAGCTCGGGCGGCACGTTGCCCGCCTCCTGTATCGAGAAAAGGGATACGGCGAGGGCGTGGTCGTCGCCCAGCAGCTCGCGCAGCTCGTTGGCGCGCCAGACATAGAAGGCTCCCTCGCGGCGGGTGGCCCCGGGTGCGCGGTCCACGGGGCTGTCGGCATCCTCGGCGGCGTAGAAGGCGCCCGTGGGGTGGCGCAGGTCGCGCAGCACGTAGGTGAGGATGTCGCGGGCCAGCCAGGCCAGGCGCCCGTCGCCGTCGGCCTGCCAGGCGTCCAGGCAGAGGGCGGCCAACTGGCCCTGGTCGTAGAGCATCTTCTCGAAGTGCGGGACAAACCAGGAGTCGTCGACCGAGTAGCGATGGAAGCCGCCGCCCACGTGGTCGTGGACGCCGCCGCGCGCCATCATGGACAGGGTGTGGGTCACCATGCGGCGGGCCTCGTCGCGCAGGGCCGTGTCATCATGGGCGAGGGAAAGGCGGAGCAGGAAGAAGAGGTTCGAAGGCTGGGGGAACTTGGGCGCACCGCCGAAGCCGCCGCTCGTGGCATCGAAGCTCTCGTTGAAATAGGACCAGGCCGCAGACCAGCTGCGCTCGAGCAGGCCCAGAAAACCCGCATCCGGGGAGCCGGCCGGCGACGCCTCCGCAGGCGCTGGGGACTGGGAAAGCAGGCCGGTGATGCGGCGCCCCTCCTGGAGCAGTTCGTCGCGGCGCGCCTTCCAGGAGCCGGTGATGGCGGAAAGGATCGAGGGAAAACCGGGGCGTCCCTGGACGTCCTCGGGGGGGAAATAGGTGCCGCCGTAGAAGGGCTTGAGCTCGGGCGTGAGAAAGACGCTGAGGGGCCAGCCGCCGCGGCCGCTGAGGGCCTGCACATAGGTCATGTAAACGCGGTCCACATCGGGGCGCTCCTCGCGGTCCACCTTGATGCAGATGAAGTTGCGATTCAGCAGCTCGGCAATCTCCGTCGACTCGAAGGATTCGTGCGCCATCACATGGCACCAATGGCAGGTGGCATAGCCGATCGAGAGGAAGACGGGCTTGTCCTCGCTGCGGGCGCGGGCAAAGGCCTCCTCACCCCAGGGCAGCCAGTCGACGGGGTTGTCCGCGTGCTGGCGGAGGTAGGGAGAGCTGGCTTGGGCGAGGGCGTTGGGCATGGCGGTGACGCCAAGCGGACTCAGGGAGCAGCCAAAAGCAAC
>JAHFTI010000604.1 GCA_023265535.1 Opitutaceae bacterium | reverse complement strand
CCGGGTCCGCTGGTCAGGGCGGCCGCGTCGGTGAGCTCGAGGGAAAACTCGACACCCATGGCCTCCAGGGAGAGGTCGGCCTTTGAAAGGCGACCACCGCTGAGAACCAGCTTGCCACCTGCCTTGGGCGCACCCTGGCCGTGGCGCACCTCACCCTCGGCGCGCAGGCGCCCCGAGTATTCCCAGCCCGCCATGGCTGCGGGCAGCAGGGGACCCAGCAACGGCTTCCAGGCATCCAGTTCAGTATCAAGATCATGGATACGCACCATCCCCGCCCCCCCGGCGACCGGTTCCTCGAGCAGGCCTGAGGCCTTCAGTGTGTTGCCGCTGAGCCGCCACTTCGCACTGACCCGCGTACCCTTGGCGTCTGGGGTGGCCTCTATCTCCAGGGAAAGGGGCCCCTCAATCCCGGGCACGCCAAGGTCAATCCGACTGTCCACACTGAGCAGGGACAAGTCGGGAAGGGTGGCCGGCGGCGAGACTGGCGCGGAGGGCGGAGCGGAGGAACCTGCAGGGGCGGAGGCGGCGAGCTGCGCCAGGTTCTTCAACCAAGCCTGACCATCGAGGTGAATTTCCAGTCCCTCGACACGCAGGTTGCCGAGCCCACCCTTTGCCGCATCCCGCTTCTCAAGCACAATCTTGCCTGCGGAAAGCCGCTGGCCGCGCCACAGCAGGTTGACGGGCTCCAAGCCCAGCGCCTCCGTGCCCACGGCCGACACGCCCAAGCCCTTCACCTCCACCTGGTAGGATTCCAGCGAACTGCTCAGCACAGTCTCGGAGAGCTGGATCCGCCACAACCAGGTGACTGCCGCCAGCAGGAGAGTGGCCGCACCGATGGCGGCCAACAAATACACGACGCTTCTCCAGATCCGTTTCACGCCGGCACACTGGGCAAAAAGCGGCCGTCGAGCGATACCAATCCAAAGCGAAGAAAGGACGCCGGAATCCACCCCTCCACCCTACGTAAATTTTCACGTGGCTGAGGAATAGGCCCCCTACCACAGTGCCCGGGTCGTCTTTCCGCGTGCCCCCCACACAGCCCAAATCCCCCAGACGAGGCTTCCTGAGATCCACCGCACTGACCTGGCTCGTGACCGGCGCCTCCATCGCGCTTTCCATCAGCCTTTGGTATGCCGCCCACACCCTCGCGGCCGCCCGCCTTCAGGAGCGCTTCACCCTCCAGACCAACGACGTCATCCAAAAGGTGACGGAGCGTGTCTATGGCTACGAACACATGCTACTCGGGGCAAAGGGCTTGGTCCAGAGTGTGCCCGAGATCAGCAGGGAGTCCTGGGCCCACTACGCCGAAACACTGGGCCTCAGTTCCACCTTTCCCGGTGCCATGGCGCTGGGCTACTCCG
The DNA here is from genome assembly GCA_023265535.1 of Opitutaceae bacterium. Lineage (GTDB taxonomy): Bacteria > Verrucomicrobiota > Verrucomicrobiia > Opitutales > Opitutaceae > MWDT01. The sequence continues at coordinate 1,388 of JAHFTI010000604.1, read as the reverse complement.
CCCGCATCACCCCGGACAGACGGGGCGTCTTCGAGGAGCGCGCCCGCAGCCTGATCTCTCCCTCCTTCGCCATCTGGCCGAGCCACCAGCGCGACGAACTTCACAGCATCCTGGTGATCGAGCCGCTGGACGGCTCCAATGCCGCCTCGGTCGGCTTCGACATGATGACCGAGCCCACCCGGCGCGCCGCCATGAAACGTGCGCGCGACACCGGCATGGCCACCATCTCGGGCGGCGTGCGCTCAACGGACGACGAGGCCCAGGCCAGCCCCAAGGGCTTCATGATGTTTGTTCCGGTCTATGCACCCAAGCTTCCCCTGGAAAACCAGGAGGACCGGCGGATCGCCCTGCAGGGTTTCGTGTTCTGCTTCTTTCGCATGGACACGCTCCTCGGCGGCATGATGCGCAACGCCGACACCCAGATTGACTTCGAGGTCTTCGACCTGCCCGAGGCCCTGCCCAAGCACCGACTCTACTCGACGATCACGGCGGTGAACGCCGATTACACCCACACCAGCGAGGCCTCCATCGAACTGCTCGGCCGCAGCTGGTACCTGCGATTCCACGGGGGCCGCAGCTTCACCAGCCACTACGAATACTACATCGACTGGTACCTCGCCGGCGCCTTCACCCTCTTCAATCTCCTGCTCTTCGCCACGCTCTATTCGCTCTCACGCCAGCGCAGCCAGGCCATCAGCCTCGCCGAGGAAATGACGAGCGACCTGCGTCTCCAGATGGAAAGCCGGAGGGAGTTGTTGGAGCGCTTCGAGAAGATCGCCGCCCACATCCCGGGCATGGTCTTCCAGTTCCGCCTGCGCCCCGACAAGAACATCAGCTTCCCCTATGCCAGCAGGGGTATCCGCGACATTTACCACATCTACCCCGAGGAGGCCGCCCTCGACGCCAACAGCACCTACACCATGGTGCATCCGGCCGACCTCCAGGGCATGATCGACTCGATCCGCCTGTCCGCCAGCACACTCCAACCCTGGCAGCACCAGTACCGCATCCGCCACGAGGACGGGCGCGAGCGCTGGGTGTATGGCACGGCAACCCCCGAGCGCGAGGCCGACGGGAGCACCCTGTGGCATGGCTTCATCACCGACATCTCGGCGCTCAAGGCCGCCCAGGACGAGGCGCAGCACGCCCTCACCGAACTCTCCTACCAGAAATTCGCGATGGACCAGCACGCCATCGTCGAGATCACCGACATCCGCGGGGCCATCAGCTACGTCAACGACCGCTTCTGCGCCATCACCGGCTACGCGCGCGACGAGCTCATCGGGCAGACCCACCGCCTGATCAATTCCGGACACCACACGCGCGACTTTTTCCGGGAGATGTTCCGCACCATCACCCGCGGCGAGGTCTGGCACGGCGAGCTCTGC
>JAHFTI010000603.1 GCA_023265535.1 Opitutaceae bacterium | reverse complement strand
TATCTGCCCGAGTACCCAAACGCACCGGTGATGGCATGTTTCATTATTTTAGATGTTTCAGGAAATATTGAAAACTAGAGGTGAGCAGCAACATGGAGTGTGACTGCACAGGACCCTCAGCCCAGCCAGCTGCGGATACGATTGGCTGCCTTGACGAGGCGCACGCGCGACTGGATGGGCATGCGGCGCACCTCGCCGTACCAGGCATCCATCATCTCGAAGAACTCGAGCATCTCCGAGAGGCGTCTCTGCGTCTCGGGGGAGTCCTTCGGCGCCGCTTCCTCCTGGGCGCTGCATTCGCGCAGCGCCTTGAGCGTCGGGTCCACCTCACGGCGCTTGCGCTCGTCGAGGAGCACCTCGAAGAGGCGCCAGACATCGTTGATCGATTCGAAGTGCTCGCGCCGGTCGCCGGGAAGGTGCACCAGGCGCACCACGCCCCAACCCTGCAGTTCCTTGAGGCAGCCGCTGACATTCGAGCGCGCGATCCCGAGTGTCTCCGCGATCTCATCCGCCGGTACGGGCCTGGCCGTGAAGTGGAGCAGGGCGTGCACCTGTGCCACCGAGCGGCTGATGCCCCAGCGTGCCCCCATTTCCCCCCAGTGCCTGACCATCTGCTCGACCAGCGGAGTCATTTTCATCATCTTTTCAATAATTACTGAAAAGAATGGAATCAAGCTTGTTTTCACAAGTCGATGGGGCCGCTGCCGGCCGCGAAATCACGCGGTAGAGTAGGCGAGCCAGCCGGCGCCAGCAAGGACCAGGACACCGCAAAAGCGCCGCAGCCAAAGGGCGCCCCTCGAATTGCCGTTCCAGTGCAGGACCTGCTGGACCCTCTCAGCTGAGGTGCCGGCGGCCACGATGAGCAGGCAATGCCCCAGGCCGTAGGCGAGCAGCAGCAGTGCGGCAAAGGCGGGCTGGGTGCGTGCCACGCCGAAGACGACGCCCAGCACAGGTGCCAGATAGGCGAAGGTGCAGGGCCCGAGGGCCACTCCAAAGACCAGGCCCAGAATCAGTGCCGCCGCCTTTCCCCGATAGCGGGGCAGGGACAGGCCCCGCTCCCACGGCAGGGGAAGGATCTCCAGGAGGTGAAGGCCCACCAGCACCAGCACAAGGGCGACGGCGTAATTGGCCCAGGCCCCCAGGTCTCCCATCATCCTGCCCGCGGCGGCGGTCAGCGCGCCAATGGCTGCAATTGAGAGCAGGATACCGAGGGCGAAGAGCAGCGCATAACCGAATGCCTGTCGCGTGGTGATGTCCCGCTTTTCCGCGATAAAGCCCACGATGAGGGGAATGCTCGCCAGGTGACAGGGACTCAGCAGCAGGCTGGCCACACCCCAGCCGGCCGCCCCCAGCACGGCCAGCCATGGGGCACCGTTCATGGAATCGCTCAGCCAGATGAAAAGGGCGTCCATGGCCTATTTGGCTGCCGCCGCCTCGGGGTCCCTGATGGCAACTCCCAGTTCCCGCCATTTTGCCAGGATGTCCTTCTTGGACATGAAGCCCTCATGGCGCGCCAGTTCCCTGCCATCCGCCGCATAGAAGACCTGGGTGGGAATCATGCGGATTCCGTTCCTGGTCCCCGCATCCTTGTTCTCCCACACATCGATGAACACGACCGTGAACTGGTCGGAATGTTTTTTCTCAAGCTCCGAGAGGATGGGTTTCATCTGTTTGCAGGGAATGCATTTCCCGGCGCCGAAGTCCACCAGGCGTGGAAGCGGGCCTGCGGGGGCGGCTGCGACAAGCGCGCGTCCAGGCAGGAAACAAATCAATGCCAGCAGCAGCAATGGGCGGCGCGCCCGCGCTGCCATGGCTAGGAGGAAGGGCCTCATGATAGGAGCTTTTTGGTTTCCTCAAGCGAGGGGACCTTGCCCGAGACCTTGACCTTTCCGTCGACGACAAGGGCGGGCGTGGACATGACACCGAAGCCCATGATGCGTTGGATTTCCGTGACCTTCTCGAGTTCGTAGGGCGCGCCCAGCGACTTGGCGGCCTCATGGGCCACGTCTGCGAGTTTCTGACATTTGGCACAACCCGTGCCCAGGATCTGTATTTTTTTCATGGAGAAAGGGAGTGTTCTGACGGGGCTCACATGATGGCGTTGAAGAGGAAACCGACGGCCATGATTCCGGCCGCGACGATGCCGAAGAAGATGCCGATCAGGGGGAGGCGCAGCACTTTCCTGAGGATGATGGCCTCGGGCAGGGACAGGCCGATCACCGCCATCATGAAGGCAAGAACCGTCCCGAGTGCGGCCCCCTTGCCCAGGAGTGCCTGGACGATGGGAATGATGCTCGCCGCATTGGCATACATCGGCACGCCAAACAGGACTGCCAGAGGGACAGACCACCAGGCATCCCTGCCCATGACCGAGGCCATGGTGCCTTCAGGCACGTAGCCATGGATTCCGGCACCCACGGCAATGCCCAGCATGACATAGAGCCAGACCCTTCCGACAATGTCCTTGACCGCCTCCAGACCTGACCTGACGCGGTCCTCCAGCGTGAGGGGTATCTCCCCTGACTGGTTGTCTCCCGTCCTGGTTTCGTACACCCAAGGTTCCACAAAACGCTCCAGCCTGAGCCTTCCAATGATCCAGCCTGCGGTGATCGCGATGCCCAGGCCCGTGCCTACGTACAAGGCAGCCACCTTCCACCCGAACAAGCCGTAGAGAAGCACCAGGGCGATCTCATTGATCATGGGGGCTGCGATGAGAAAGGAGAGAGTGACCCCGAGTGGGACCCCCGTTGTCACAAAACCTATGAAC
>JAHFTI010000102.1 GCA_023265535.1 Opitutaceae bacterium | reverse complement strand
ACGAGATCCCGACGATCGTCTCCAACAACTGCAATTACATGCCCGGCAAGCCCGGCGAGCCGATCCTCATCTCGTGGGATGATGCGGAGACCCTGTTCCACGAGTTCGGACATGCGCTGCATGGCCTGTGCTCCAACGTGAGCTACCCCACCCTCTCGGGCACCAACGTGGCGCGCGACTTCGTGGAGTTCCCCTCGCAGATCCTGGAGAACTGGCTGTCGACCCCCGAGGTGCTGGGCCGCTTCGCCACGCACTACAAGACCGGCAAGCCCATGCCTGCCGAACTCCTGGCCAAGATCGAGAAGGCCGCCACCTTCAACCAGGGTTTCGCCACGGTGGAATACCTCGGCTCCGCCCTCATCGACATGAAGCTGCACCTCGCCGGCTCGGCCGACATCGATCCGGATGCCTTCGAGCGCGAGGAACTCGCCAAGCTCGGCATGCCCAGGGAGATCGTGATGCGCCACCGCACCCCGCAGTTCTCGCACATCTTCTCGAGCGACGACTACTCGGCCGGCTACTACAGCTACCTCTGGGCGGATGCGATCACCGCGGATGCCTACGAAGCCTTCGAGGAGGCCAAGGGCCCCTATGACAAGGACGTCGCCGCCAAGCTGCTCAAGCACGTCTTCTCAATCGGCAACACCATGGATCCGGCGGAGGCCTACAAGCTGTTCCGCGGGCGCTCCGAGCGCATCGAGGCCCTCATGCGGGCCCGGGGCTTTGCACCACCGCTGAAGAAGTGAAGTCGTAGGTCGGAAGTCAGACGTCGGACGTCCGACATCGGATGTCGGATGTCACATGTCGGACCTATCTGGCAAGATGAACGGGACGGAAGGCAAATGGCATGCTTTCCGTTCCGAGCACCGAGGCCCAGGAGCCTGACTCCTAGCCGCAAAAAGGCTCCGGACTGAAAAAGTCCGGGGCCTTTTCTTGCGTGAAAGAAACGAGACGGGGAGACTCAACCGATCACCTTGAACCAATCGTCGACCGGCATGCGGTCAGTCTGGAACTGGTTCACCTGGCTGCCAGCCTTCTGACCGCCGAAGGGGAGCGCGGCGAGGAACAGCGTGTCCTCGGTGCCAGGGATGTGCCTGCGCAGGACCTCGGGGTAGCAGACGGCGCTGAATTGCGGGCAGGAGCCGTAGCCCAGGGAGACGAGGCCGAGCATCAGGTTGTCGAGCACGAAGCCGCAGTCCATGAAGGTGCCGGAGGCGTTGGAGCTGGCCTGCGTGCCGAGGAAGAAGACCTGCTTGGCGCCGAAGAAATGGAAGTTCTCGCGGTCGTGGGCGCGGCGCTTGTCGAGCTCCTCACGGCCGATGCCCTTGTGCTTGAAGATGCCGATGCCGTTCGCCTTGGCGCGCGCAGCCCAGGCCTCGGGCAGGGGATCGGGCGAGTAGCGGAAGCCGGGGGAGGGCTTGGTGCCCGCATCGAAGGCGGCGAGGTAATCAGCCTTCAGTGCGTCGAGGGCGGCACCCTGCACCAGGTACAGGCGCCAGGGCTGCGTGTTCTTGGAGCTCGGGGCGCGGCCGGCGGCCTCGACGAGCTGGCGAACCGTCTCCATGGGCACGAGTTCGGGACCGAACTCGCGGATGGACCGGCGGGACTGCATGGCTTGGATGGCGTTAAGCATGGTGAAGGGAGGAAACGAAAATTGGGAAACGAGGAGCGAGAAGGAGGACGGAACGATAGAGTACGGGGAATTGAGGGCTAGTTCACACCGCGTGCTGCTCGATGAAGGCCTTGATGTCGGCGGGACGGGCCTTCAGCAGGTGCTTGCGCAGCGGGAGCTTCTTGAGGGCCTCGAGGCTCGGGTGCGTGGGCTCGACGCCGATGGCGGAGATGATCGTCTCGGGGAACTTGGCGGGATGCGCCGTGGCGAGCACGACGCTCGTGCGGTCGGCGCGCAGGTCCTTGAAGCCGCAGGCCGTGTGCGGGTCGACCACGTAGTGGTACTTCCGATACACGTCCTGGATGATGCCGGGGATCTCGGCGTCGGTGCAACGCGAGGAGCTGAAGCAGTCGCGGTCGAAGTTCTCGAAGCTGTGGCGGCCGGTCTCCCTGAAGGAGGCCATGACCTGGCGCACGCGGGCGGCGTCGCGACCAAGGCTGAAATAAAGGAAACGCTCGAAGTTGGAAGCCACCTGGATGTCCATCGAGGGCGCCAGGCTGGGGAGCACCTCGCCGGTCCCGTACACGCCCGTGGAGAAGAGGCGGTGAAGGATGTCGTTCTGATTGGTGGCGACGCGGAAGCCGGGGATCGGCACGCCCATCTGGCGCAGCATCCAGCCGGCGAGCACATTGCCGAAATTGCCCGTGGGGACCACAAACTCGCTGGTGGCGCGCACCGAGGCGGGCAGGCGCAGCCAGGCCCAGAGGTAGTACACGCACTGGGCGAGCACGCGGGCGAGGTTGATGGAGTTGACCGCGGAGAGGCGGTGCTGGAGACGGAAATCCTGGTCGCCAAAGACCTCCTTCAGCGCGGCCTGCGCGTCGTCGAAGGTGCCGTCGACGGCGATGGCAAAGACGTTGGGCGCGCCGGTGCAGGCCATCTGGCGCTCCTGGAGCGGCGAGGTGCGGCCGTCCGGGTAAAGGATGAAGATGGCGGTGCCGGGCTTGCCCAGCAGGCCGTGGATGGCGGCCGAGCCGGTGTCGCCCGAGGTGGCGCCGAGCACATTGATCGACTGCTTCCTGGTGAGGCACTGGTGGCCGTAGAGATTGCCCAGGAGCTGCAGGGCGAAGTCCTTGAAGGCGAGCGTGGGGCCGTGGAACAGCTCGAGGACGTAGGTCTTCTCGTCGAGGCGCACGAGCGGGGCCACTTCGGGATGCGAGAAGGTGGCGTAGGAGGCCTGCGCCATGCGGCGGAACTCGGCCTCGGGGATGTCCGTGGCGAAGTGCCTGAAGAACTCCACGCAGAGCTCCGCGTATCCAAGCGTCGAATACTGCTCCAGCCTGCCCGAGAGGTCGGGGAACGACTCGGGGACGTACAGGCCGCCGTCCGGCGCCAGGCCGGTGGCAACGGCGTCGGAGAAGCCAAGGGCAGGAGTGAGACCGCGGGTGGAGAGGAAGCGCATGACGGATATCGGAGGTCGAAAGTCGGAAGTCGGATGCCTGAAGTCGGGCGGCGGAGAGCGGGTGGCGGAAGCCTGAGGAGCTGGATGCCGGGCCCACATAAAAAACGAGCAGGAGGCCGGGGGCCCGCTGCTCGCTCGTGGAGGACGCTGATGTCGCGGGACCGGACTCAGGCCTTGTCGAGGCCGAAGGCAGTGTGGACGGCGCGGGCGGCCTCGTCGGCCTTGGCCTGCTCGATGGCCACCGTGATCTTGATCTCGGAGGTGCTGATAAGGTCGATGTTGACGCCGCACTCGGCCAGCGCGGTGAAGAGCGTGGCGGCGACGCCGCTGTGGGTCTTCATGCCGACGCCGACGATGGACAGCTTCGCGAACTGGTCGTGCGTGGCGATCTTGCCGCCGAGCTCGGCGAGGATGGGCTCAAGGGCCTTGGCGGCCTTGGCGCTCTCGTTGGCGGGGGCGGTGAAGGTGAGGTTGGCGACACCATCGCGACCGGCGTTCTGCACGATCATGTCGACGACGATGTTGGCGGTGGCCAGGGCGCGGAAGACCTTGGCGGCGGTGCCGGGCCTGTCAGCGAGGCCGAGCAGCTGGATCTTGGCCTGGTTCTTGTCGATGGCGACGCCGCGGACGACGACCTTTTCCATGGAGGCGACTTCTTGTTTCACGATGGTACCGGGATTGTGGTTAAAGGAGGAACGGACTTCGAAAACGACATCGTACTTGCTGGCGAACTCGACGGAGCGCGACTGCATGACCTTGGAGCCGGAGGAGGCCAGCTCGAGCATCTCGTCATAGGAGATCTCCTCGATCTTGCGGGCGTTCTTCACGATGCGCGGGTCGGCGGTGTACACGCCGTCAACGTCGGTGTAGATCTGGCAGACATCGGCCTTGATGGCGCCGGCGATGGCGATGGCGGTGAGGTCGGAGCCACCGCGGCCGAGGGTGGTGATGTCGCCGTCGGAATTGATGCCCTGGAAGCCCGCGACGATGATCACGTTGCCCGCATTGATGTCCTTGATCATGGCCTCGGCGTCGATCGAGTGGATGCGCGCCTTGGTGTGGGCCATGTCGGTCACAATGCCGGCCTGGGCGCCGGTGTAGCTGATGGCGGGCACGCCGATGCCGTGGAGGGCCATGGCCGTGAGGGCGATGGTCTCCTGCTCGCCGATGGAGAGCAGCTGGTCGAGCTCGCGCTCGGGAGGATTGGGGCAGACAGCCTCGGCGCGGGCGATCAGCTCATTGGTCACGCCCGAACGGGCGGACACGACAACGACGAGCTGATTGCCCTCGTCGCGGAAGGCCTTGATGCGCTCGGCGACCTTCTTGATGCGTTCGACGTCACCCACAGAGGTGCCGCCGTATTTTTGGACGATGAGAGCCATGATGTGAAAGGATGTCGGACGTCAGATTTCGGAGGCGGAGGTCGAAAACGGGGTGTTCAGTCGTGGAAATCGCCGATGCGCAGGAGCAGCGGGGCCTCGAGCACGCAGCCCAGCTTCGCGAACTCAGCGAGGGTGTGGTGCATGGCGCGCTCGTCGCTCTCGTGCGTGGTGAGGATGATGGAGGCGGCGTCGGGGCGCTCGGCGGCGGTCTGGACCACGCTGGCGATGCTGATGCGGTTGCCGGCCATGACGGAGGCGATCTGGGCGAGAACGCCGGGCTCGTCCTGCACGGTGAGGCGCAGGTAGTAGCGGGTGCGGATGTGACCGAGGGGGGCGAGCTTCGGGGTGGTGCCGGCGCGCTCGTGGAGCTCGATGCTGGCCTCGCCCGTGGCGACGACGCGTCCCGTGGTGAGCAGGGTGATGGCGTCGGCGATGTCGCTGATGACCGCGCTGGCGGTGGCGTCCTGGCCGGCGCCGCGGCCGATGTAGGTGGTGGTGCCGACGACATCGCCCTCGACGGCGATGCCGTTGAAGACGCCGTTCACGTTGGCGAGCACCTTGGACTTCGGAAGCAGGGTCGGATGGACGCGGACGCTGATCTCGTTCAGGTCAAAGTCGCGGGTGATGACGGCGAGCAGCTTGATGCGGTAGCCGAGCTGCTCGGTGGTGCGAAGGTCGGCCTGGGTGAGCTTCGAGATGCCGTCGACGATCATCTGCTCGGTCTTCACCCAGACACCGTGTGCCAGGTAGGCCAGGATGGAGGCCTTGTGGGCGGTGTCCCAGCCGTCGACATCGAGCGACTCGTCGGCCTCGGCGTAGCCGAGACGCTTGGCGTCGGCGAGGATCTCGGCGTAGGGGGCGCCCTCGGCGACCATACGCGTGATGATGTAATTGCAGGTGCCGTTGAGGATGCCGTAGATGAGGCGGAAGCGGTTGGCGACGAGACCCTCGCGCAGGGCCTTGATGATCGGGATGCCGCCGGCCACGGAGGCCTCGAAGAAGAAGTGACCGCCATGCTTGCGGGCGGCGGCGAAGATCTCGGCGCCATGGTCGCAGATCAGGGCCTTGTTCGCGGAGACGACGATCTTGCCTGCACGCAGGGCGGCGAGGGTGACCTCGCGGGCCAGCTCGGTGCCGCCCATGAGCTCGCAGATGATGTCGGCCTGCGGGTCGGTGGCGACGGCGAGGGCGTCGGTGGTGATGCGCTCGGCGGGGATCGCGACATCGCGGGTGCGGTTCAGGCTGCGGACGGCCACGCGATGGAGCTCAAAACGGACGCCGAGCCTGGTCTCGAGCTGGGAGCGGTTGGCGCTGATGTGCTTCCACACACCCTGGCCGACGGTGCCGAGACCACAGAAGCTGATGCGGATGACGCGGGTATTGGGCATGGCGATAAAGGGATGAATTACGGCACCTTTGCCTGAGCCGACTTCTTGACGAACTTGTTTTCGGTGCCGGCCAGCAGGCGGGAGATGTTGGCGCGGTGGCGGACAATCACGAGGACCGCCACGACAGCCACCAGCACGAGGACGGGCGTCGGCTCCTTCAGGAACCAGGCGGCGATCGGCAGGGAGGCCGCGGCCAGGATCGAGGCGAGGGAGACGTAGCGCGAGCTGTAGAAGGTGAGCAGCCAGACCGCCAGGCCGATGAGCAGCGCGTAGGGCATCAGCACGAGAAAGGCGCCGGCGGCGGTGGCCACGCCCTTGCCGCCCTTGAAGCGGGTGAAGCAGGAGAAGCTGTGGCCGAGCAGGGAGAAGAACATGCCCACCACCATCGCGTAGGTGATGAGCTCGGCGGAGTCGCCCGTGAAGAGCGAGCAGCCGTAGCGGGCCGAGAGCGGGATCCAGAGCACCGCGAGGGCGCCCTTGACCGCGTCGAGTGCGAAGGTGAGGTAGCCCGGGCCCTTGCCCAGCGTGCGCAGCACGTTGGTGGCGCCCGGGTTCTTGCTGCCCACCTCAAAGATGTTCACGCCCTTCGCCCTGGCGACCAGGTAACCGAAGGGTATGGCGCCGCAGAAGTAGCCGACGCCTGCGGCAAGGAGAAGGGTCGTGAGCATCACTTGGGCCCCGATCAGAGTTGGACGAACTTGGCCATCTTGATGGCCGGGTTACCCTTGATCTCATCGCGGGCGGCGGCGATGGGCTCGCTGTCCACGCGGACCACCATGTAGGCGGTGCCACCGGGGGTCAGACGGCTCAGGGACATGTCGGCGATGTTGACACCGGCCTTGCCCAGGATCGTGCCGACCGTGCCGACCATGCCGGGGACGTCGGCATTCTCGAGGACGAGCAGCTTGCCCTCGGCGGCGACCTCGACGTCGCGGGTGTTGATCGCGACGATGCGGGGGCTCAGCGCCTTGCCCAGCAGCGTGCCGGAGGCGGAGAACACCTGGCCGCCGGCGACGAAGGCCTCGACGACGATGAGCTCGGAATAATCGCACTCCTCGTTGGACTTGATCGACTCGACGCCAATGCCGAGGCGCTTGAGGAAGACGGGGGCGTTGACGTCGTTGAGCTCGTCACCGCTGATGCGGCGCAGGAAACCGCTCTGGACGGAGCGGCCGATGGAGTTGACGTCGAGCTCGGTGACCTTGCCGAAGAAACTGATGCGCAGCTTCTCCACCTGGGCGGGGGCGATCTGCTGGACGAGGGTGCCGAGCTTGCTGCCGAGGTCGAGGTAGGGATTGAGGACCTTGCGGGCGGCGGCGTCGATGGAGGGCATGTTCACCGCATTGCGGATCTCGCCCTTGGTGAGAAGGTCGGCGATCTGCTCGGCGACCTCGACACCCACGGCGTCCTGGGCCTCCGCGGTGGAGGCGCCGAGGTGCGGGGAAAGGACGACATTCGGGAACTTGCGCAGTTCGCTGTCGGCGGCGAGAGGCTCGTCCTCGTACACGTCGAGGCCGGCGGCGGCGACCTTGCCGGACTTGAGGGCGCCGATGAGGGCCTCCTCCTTGATGATGCCACCGCGGGCGCAGTTGAAGATGCGGACACCCTTCTTCATCTTCTCGAAGGCGGCCTCGTCCACCATGTAATGCGTGTCCTCGGTGAGGGGCATGTGAACGGTGATGAAGTCGGACTGGACGAAGAGCTCGTCGAGCGTGGCGATCTCGATCTGCATGGCCTTGGCGCGGCTGGGGGCCAGGTAGGGATCGTAGGCGAGCACACGCATGCCGAAGGCCTGGGCGCGCTTGGCGACCTCGCCACCGATGCGGCCGAGACCGATGATGCCAAGGGTCTTGCGGAAGAGTTCGACGCCGCTGAAGGATTTGCGGTCCCACTTGCCGGAGAGCATGGAGGCGTTGGCCTGGGGCAGCGGGCGGGCGCCGCAGAGAATGTGGGTGAAGGTCAGCTCGGCCGTGGCGACCGTGTTGCCGGAGGGCGTGTTCATGACGACCACGCCGCGGTCCGTGGCGGCCTCGACATCGACGTTGTCGACGCCGACACCGGCGCGACCGACGACCTTGAGGAGCGGGGCGGCCTCGAGCACCTCACGGGTGATCTTCGTCTCGGAACGGACGGCGATGGCATGCACGTCCTTGACCAGCGTGAGGACCTTCTCGGGAGAAGAGCCATACGCCTCGACCACTTCAAAGCCGGTCTGCTGGCGCAGATAGGCGACACCCTTGGATGAGATCTTGTCGGCAACGAGGATTTTCATGATGGCGTAATCGTTGGTCAGCGAAAAGGCGCAGGCCCCCCTGCGCAAGTAAAAGCTTAGGGATTGGGGAGGAAAAGGCCCTGGTTCGTCGCTACCAATTGAACCCCATGTACCTGCAATATTGCCGAAATGCGCATTTTTGGCCCTCTCCACCCCCGTTCGGCCCGTGGCAGCGGAGATTACCTGTTGCAGTCGGGAGCTTCCGCAAATACCTGATCCCTCGCACACACGCCCCCCCATGTCCGAAAGTCCCTTCTCCCCGGCCAAGCTGATCGCCCCTTTCCTGACCGTCGCGTGCATCGCCGCGCTGCATTTTTTTGCGGTGCCCCTGGCCGCGCAACCCGTGCTCAAGGGCGTGCTGCTTTTCCTGCTCGCCGCGGCCGCGATCCAGACCGGTGACAACTGGGTGATCCGCCCGCTGGTGGCGCGCTTCGGGATGCCGCAGCTCTTCCACACCATCATCAAGGTGCTGGTGGCCTTCGTGGTGTGCTTCACGATGCTGCGCTCGCTCTACGACATCGACCTGATGCCGCTGCTGACGACCTCGGCGGTGCTCTCGTTTGTATTGGGCCTGGCACTACAGGACACCCTCAGCAACCTCTTCGCGGGCATCACGATCAACATCGAGCACCCCTACCGCGTGGGCGACTGGATCAGCACGGGCGGCATCGACGGCAAGGTGGTGGAGATCAACTGGCGCACGACCAAGCTGCTGACCAACGACAACAACTTCCTGATCGTCCCGAACAACAACATCTCGAAGGAGACGATCGTGAACTACAGCGTCCCCGAGCCGGTGTCGGGCCTCTGGGTCGACGTGGACCTGGACTACGAGGTCCCGCCCAACAGGGCGCGCGAGGTGATCCTTGAGGCGCTGCGCTGCATGCCCAACCTGCCCCGCGTGCGTGAACCCAACGTGTTTGTGAGGGGCTTCGCCGAGTCCTCGATCACCTACGGCGTGCGTGTGTGGCTCGACGACTGGAGCAAGAAGACGGTGACGGCCAGCGACATTCGCACCCACCTCTGGTACGCCCTCAAGCGGGCCAACATGTCGATCCCCTTCCCCGTGCGCAACATGGTGATCACCCGGCCGCAGCCCCCGAAGCGCACGCGCGAGGAGGAGGCGATGGAGCTGCTCGAGGGCAGCCCCTTCTTCGCCAACCAGCCGGTCGAGCTGCTGCGGGAGCTCGCGGCGGTCCTGGAAAAGCGGGACTATGCACACCAGAGCCACATCTTCCACGAGGGCGACAAGGGCGAATCGCTGTACATCGTCGCCGCAGGCAACGTCTCGATCATCAAGGAGGGCCACACCATCGCCGAGCTGGGCAAGGGCGCCCTCTTCGGCGAGATGTCGCTGCTGACCGGAGCCAACCGCAGCGCCTCGGTGCTGGCCGGGGGCAACTGCGTGTGCCTGGAGCTTTCCAAGGCCGAGTTCGCACGCGTGGCGGCGGGCCACCCGAAACTGCTGGAGGACATCAGCAGCATCATCACGGAACGCCAGCTCGCCGGACGGGAGGTCCTGGAGAAGGCCAAGGCGGAGGCCCAGGCGCAGGGCGGCGACACCCATGCGGTGTTCAAGACCAAGATGCTTTCGCTCATGAGGAGCTTCCTGGGCATCAGGCCCGCGAGGAAGCCCTGAGGAGGGGAAGGCGTGCTGCGTATCCAGATTTCAACTACCGCTGTCCGTTGCCGCCAGGCCGACGGGCGAGGTCAGCGCACCTCGTACACCTCGACAAGCCCCACCGCGCGGCCGGACTTCGAGGAGATCACCGCGGAGTAAAGGCCCGGCTCCAGCCAGACCAGCAGGGCGGCGTCACGCCCCATCGCGGGCAACCCGAAGGCGCCCGTGGCGGTGAAGGCGGACGTGAGCGAGGTGCTCGCCCCGTAATCCGCCCAATCGTCATTCTCGAGCAGCCTGCGGACAGTGTTGCCCGACACGTCGTAGAGGGTGATGACGGGATCGGAGACCGGGCTGGCGATGCCGAAGGGCACCAGGGCGGGGCCGATGCCGCGGATGAGGAAAAGGCGCGGCGTGGTTCCGGTGACCGAGAAGCCCAGAGAGACAGCGCTGGCCCCCGAGCCGCACAGGGCGCGCGTGGAGACGTTGAGCAGGCGCCCGGCGGGGCCGCGGCCCGTGTAGTAGGCCTCGA
>JAHFTI010000101.1 GCA_023265535.1 Opitutaceae bacterium | reverse complement strand
TGGCTACGAGTACTGCTCCCTGCAGGAGCTCCTGCATTCCTACGCCGAACTGCTGCTGAAGACGGGACGTCCCGACTTTGCGGACCGCGTTGAAAGGCTGTTCTTCAACGCCGCACAGGGTGCGCGCCATCCCAGGGGCGAGGGCATCGCCTACCTCAAGAGCGACAATTCCTACGAGATGAGCGGCCCGCTCAACGGGGATCCGGCGCACCCCACCCAATGCAGGTACAAGTACAGTCCCGTGCACCAGGATGCCGCCGTGTGTTGCGTGCCCAACGCGGGTCGCATCGCACCCTACTACATCCAGCACATGTGGCTGAAGCACGGAAACACCCTCGTGGCGGGCCTCCTCGGTCCCTGCGTTGTCGAGACGGAGCTTGGGGGACACAGGGTGCGGGTGGAGGAACGGACCGAATACCCCCGGGGCAACACGCTGGAATTCAGGATCACGACACAGGCGCCCGTGGTGGCGCTTCAAGTACGACGACCCGCCTGGGCGACGCGGCTGGAGGCCAGCCTGCCCTTCGTCGAAAAGGACGGATTCCTCCTCTTCACGGTGCGCGGTGGCGGCGAACCAAGGACCCTCACCCTCGAGTTCAAGCCCGAGACCCTCGTGCACCGGGATGCCAGGAACGAAATCCATTTCACCCACGGCGCCCTGGTCCTTGCACACGAACTGGAGGCGCGAGAGACGGTCACCAAGGTACACCCGGTCGCGGGTTTCAGGGACCTTCACTACAGCCCTGTTGCGCGTCTCCCGCTGGAGAGCCCGCAGGCCCCGGTCGTCCGCCAGGAGAGCGGCGGGCCGCTGCGCTTCGGGGTGGAGCTTCTCGATGCCGGCACCGGCAAGCCCCGCCGCGTCACCCTGCGCCCCATGGGTGAGACCCTGCTCAGGCAGGTGAGTTTTCCCATCGCCCCCGATCCCGCGGAGGCCGCACTGGACCACACCCGGGAAGTGAATGTCTTCAGTGGCACCGATGGCACGGGGCACACCTTCCCCGGCCCCTGCCTCCCCTTCGGCCTGGTGCAACCCGGACCCGACAACCGGGACACGGGTTGGGACCACACCAGCGGCTACCAGTACCGCGACCCGCAGCTCCTGGGCTTTTCCCAGACACGCCTGAGCGGCACCGGGATCTCCGAACTGGGAGACATCCTCCTGCTGCCCTCCGCCGGCTGGAAACCGGAGCGCGGAAGCACCGCCTACGACAAGGCAAGCTAAACGGGCGAGCCGGGGTACTATGCGGTGGTGCTTGGGGACGGGGTGAAGGTGGAGCTCACCTGCACCGAGCGCGTGGCCCTGCACCGGTACACCTTCCCAGGGGAGGAGGCCACGGTGCGCGTCGACCTGCAGCACGGCCTCCGCTTCCAGAACCGTCCCCTTGTAGTGGACAGCCTGATACACATCGACAGCCCGACCCAGATCTCCGGCACCTGCTCGACCGACAACTGGGTGAAGCGGCGGTATTTCTTCACGCTGGTGTTCGACCAGCCCGCGACGCAGGTGGAGACACTCCCGGGCAAGCCGGGGGACAAGGCTCCCCGTCATGCGCTGCGCTTCCGGCTCCGGGACGGCGCCAAGCTGCAGGTGAAGGTGGCCCTGTCCTCGGTGAGCATCGAGGGCGCCAAGGCCAACATGCAGGCCGAGCAGCCCGGCTGGGGCTTTGATGCCGCGAGGCTGGCCGCCAGGCAGAAATGGAACGCACTGCTGCGCCGCATCGAGATCGAGGCCGACCCGGCGACACGGCGCATCTTCTACACCGCCCTCTACCACCTTCTCCTTCACCCCACCAACCTGGCCGATGTCGACGGCAGCTATCGCGGGGCCGACGACAGGATCCACAAGGCCGAGGGAGGAGAGTACTACACCACCCTCTCGCTCTGGGACACCTATCGCGCGGCCTTCCCCCTGCTCACCCTCGTGGCTCCCGAGCGCGTCGACGGCATCATCAGGTCGATGCTCGCGCACCACAAGGCGCAGGGCTACCTGCCAATCTGGACCGCCTGGGGACAGGAGAATCACTGCATGATCGGCAACCACGCCATCCCCGTGATCGCAGCGGCATACAGTCGCGGCTTTCGTGGCTTCGATGCGAACGAGGCCCTGGAGGCCATGGTGAGCAGCTCAACGGTCCCGCACCTGAACTCCGATTGGGCACTGTTGGAACGTTACGGATACTATCCCTTCGACCTGGTGCCCATCGAGTCGGTCTCACGCACCCTCGAGACCTCCTATGACGACCATTGCATCGCCGCGATGGCCGCGCAGCTGGGCAGGAAGGACCTGGCCCAAACCTTCGTCAGGCGCGCCCTGCATTACCGGAACCTCCACGACCCGGAAACCCGGCTCATGAGGGGGCGTGACTCCCAGGGAAAATGGCGCACCCCGTTTGACCCCGTGAAGGCCACGTCTCCCATGAACAATCCCGGTGACTACACCGAGGCCAATGCATGGCAGTACACCTGGACACCCGCCCATTTCGACGTGGAAGGAATGATCCGCCTCATGGGAGGGCGCACGGCGTTCACGGGCATGCTCGACACGTTCTTCAGCCTGCACCAGGGCACGGCCGACAAATTCCTGGGGCAGGAGGCGATGATCGGCCAGTATGCGCACGGCAACGAGCCCTGCCACCACATCATTTGGCTCTATGCCTTCTCGGACAAGCCGGAGCGCGTGGGGGAACTCACGCGGCAGGTGTGCTCAAGCTTCTACAAGGACGCCCCTGACGGCCTGCTGGGCAACGATGACTGCGGGCAGATGAGTGCCTGGTACATCTACGCGACCCTGGGCTTCTATCCGGTGGATCCCGCATCAGGCGACCATGTGCTGGGGGTGCCCCTGGTCCGGCGGGCACGCCTGCAGGTGCCGGGCAAGCCCGCTTTCGAGATCCTGAGGATTGGCCAAGGCACGGGCGAGGTGCTCCTCGATGGCAAGCTCAGGCTGCGCACCCTCCTGCCCCACTCCGCGCTGACCGACGGGGGAACCCTGCAGTTCCGCTGAGGCACAACTGTATTCACTCCACCCCTACAACTCACCCGGACGCCCATGGCGTCCGGCGAGACACGACACCCTTCCAAAGGCAGGCCATGCACGAAGCAGATGAACCCTGGTGGCGGGGAGCCACGCTCTACCAGATCTACCCGCGGAGCTTTGCGGACAGCAATGACGACGGGGTCGGCGATCTCAGGGGAATCCTGCGCCACCTCGATCACGTGGCGAGCCTCGGGGTGGACGGCATCTGGATATCCCCCTTCTTCCGCTCGCCCATGCGCGACTTCGGCTACGACGTGAGCGACGCCTGCGCCGTCGACCCGCTCTTCGGGACCCTTGCCGACTTTGACGCCCTGCTCGGAGAGGCCCATGCGCGGGGGCTGAAGGTGCTCATCGACCAGGTGTGGTCGCACACGGCGCTGGAGCATCCCTGGTTCCTGGAAAGCCGCCGGGACCGGGAGAATCCGAAGGCGGATTGGTATGTCTGGGCCGAGGCGAGGCCGGACGGGTCCCCTCCCAACAACTGGCAGAGCTGGATGGGCGGCCCGGCCTGGACCTGGGAGCCGCGCAGGGGACAGTACTACCTGCACAACTTTCTCCGCGAGATGCCGGACCTGAATTTCCACTGCGAGGAGGTGCAGGAGGCCATACTTGGAATTGCCGACTTCTGGCTGCGGCGCGGCGTGGACGGTTTCCGCCTGGACACCGCGAACTTCTATTTCCACGACCGGAGCCTGCGGGACAATCCGCCGCTTCCCCCGTCGAAACGCGGGACCAGCCCCGTCCTGATGCAGCGGCACGTCCACAACGTGTGCCAGCCCGGGAACCTTGTATTCATCGAACGGATACGGAAGCTGCTGGATTCCCACGGGGGGCGCATGGCGGTCGCCGAGATCGGCTCCGCGGACAATCACGGCCGCATGGTCGAGTACACGAGCGGCGAGAAACGCCTGCACACGGCCTACTCCTTCCTGCTGCTGGGTGAGCGCCAGGGACCGGCGCAGATCGCACGCCACATGGAAGCCTGGCAAAAGGGCGTGGCGACGAGCGCCTGGCCCGCCTGGGCCTTCTCCAACCACGATGCGCCGCGCGTGGCCTCGCGCTGGGCGGCCCCGGAGGCCACGCCCGAACTGTGGCTGACCCTGCTGCTGTGCCTGCGCGGCACCCTTTTCCTTTACCAGGGCGAGGAGCTGGGCCTGCCGCAGGCTGAACTCAGCCTGGAGCAGATCCAGGATCCGTTCGGCAAGGCGAATTGGCCCCTCAACAAGGGCCGCGATGGCTGCCGCACCCCCATGCCGTGGACAAGCGAAGGCCCGGCTGCGGGCTTCAGCACCGTCACCCCGTGGCTGCCGGTTCCCGCGGAACATGCCAGGCTCTGTGTGGAAAACCAGGAGGCACAGCCCGCTTCATGCCTTCAGCTGACCCGCCGCCTGCTGGCCTTGCGCAGGGCACATCCGGCGCTCCGGCTGGGCAGCTTTCGCGCCCTGGAGACGGAAGGCGGGCTGCTTGTTTTCGAACGGTCGCAAGCCGAGGACAGGCTGCTGGTCGCCGTCAATCTCGGGGCGCAGGAACGCGAGGTGCGGCTACCCGCCGGAACAGCCCTCGACGAAGTCGTCTTTCAACTGCAGGGAAGCCGAGTCAACGGGAACCGTGTCAGCCTCTGTGCCGGCTCAGCGGTGATTGGAAAACTGAAACTCCACGAACAACTACTGGACTGCCACAGAGCTTACCCGCAAAAATCTCTTAAAATATTACAATAAAACAAGATGCATGCCATTGGAATGGTGGGCCCACTGGGATTTGAACCCAGAACCAAAGGATTATGCTTACCACTTCGGCTTTCGCCGCGCTTGGAGTTCGTGGTCTGGACCATGCCTTCACCGTGGCCGCGCATTCGCGGGCTTTAGGTGGGTGATTATGGTCTCTACACCTTACTGCGCCTTTCGGAGCAGGCTTGGCTCGGCGTTGGGTCGCCCCCGGAAGGGCAGGCCGTTCACCGAATTTACACCTGACTAGCGGCGGGTTTCCCCACCGCCGACCCGTGAAAGTCCTCTGCTCTAACCATTGAGCTATAGGCCCGTTCCCAAAGAACAAAAGCCAAGGTGGGAACGATCCCGAACAACTCAACCGTTTTCGCTCTGAAAATCCCATGGGGCCCTCCACACTGCCTGTCCTGGGGCGTAACTCCCCTGAGGCCAAATTCCTTCAGGCTCCCTCCCCGGCTGTCGATATCTGGGGCTCGAGGCCTTGCCGCTGCCGCCCCCTGTCCCCGCCGCCTGCCGGATGCGGGTCCCCAGGGCGGCCCACCGGGCCCAAGTCTTACCTGCCCTTGTCCGCCTACATCATGAACAGACGCACATTTCTCAGCAGCACGGGAGGGCTTGCCCTCGGCGCAAGTGTCGGCCTTGCCAGGGACAAGGACCGCCCCTCCCCCCGCGCCGCAAGGAGCCTGCGCGTGGCCCACCTCACCGACGTGCACGTCTCGGGCATAGAGGGCGCCGAGCCGGGCCTGGCCATGGCCCTGCGGCATGCCCAGGACCAGGCCGACAAACCCGATCTCATCCTCTTCGGCGGAGACTGCATCGGGGATGCCCTCGACCAGACCAAGCTGGACGTGCTCGACCAATGGGCGCGCTGGGATCGGGCGCTCTCAAGGGAACTACGAACCCCTCACAGGATGTGCCTCGGCAACCACGACATCTGGGGGTGGAAGCGGCACGATTCCGCCCAACTGCAGGAAGACCCGGATTTCGGCAAGGCGCTCGGGCTGCGGCGCCTGGGACTGGCCGCACCCTATTACTCCTTCGACGAGGGCGGCTGGCACTTCGTCGTGCTCGACAGCATGCAGCGCGCCCAGGGCACCGCACAGGGCTATATCGCCATGCTCGACGAGACCCAGTTCAAGTGGCTCGCAAGCGACCTGAATGCCACACCCTCACGGCGTCCGATATGCGTGCTCTCACACATCCCCATCCTGAGCGCGGCCGCCCTGCTGGACGGCGACCTGGCTGGCAGCGGCAACTACATCGTGCCAGGCGCCTGGCTGCATCTCGACTGCCGCCGCATCAAGAACCTCTTCAGGAGCCACCCCAACGTGAAGGTCTGCCTGAGCGGACACCTCCACATGGTGGAGGACCTGCGCTACCTCGGCGTGCGCTACCTGTGCAACGGCGCGGTCAGCGGCGCCTGGTGGCGCGGAAGCTACCAGGAATTCGGCCCCAGCTACACCCTGCTCGACTTCTACGAGGACGGCACCGTCGAGCCGAGACAGGTCTCCTACCAGTGAGCAGCCGCCCAGCGGCGCGCGCGCCCGGCACTCGGGCGCGCGCAACTCCGCCGGCCACCCCGCAGGGCCGGCAAAGCACTCAGCGCTCACTCAGGCCGCTGCCTGATTTGCCCTGTGCGGGCTTCGGCAGGCCCATCTCCGCAAGCAGGTTCGTGGCCTGGTCCACCTCGGCCATCACCCAGAGCATGTAGCGGCTGTCGCAGTGGATGCTGCGCGTGTTGACCGTGTCATAGAAATAGTCCGAGGCCACGGTGTCGTAGGTGCCATCGAAGAGCAGGCCGACCAGCTCGCCCTTGTCGTTGAGCGTGGCGGAGCCGGAGTTGCCCCCCGTGGTGTCCACGGTGGAGAGGAAATTCACCGGGATGTCGCCCAGCTCGGGCGCCACGTAGGGCGACTGGGCGCCCGAACGCAGGGCCGTGATGGCGGCGAGCTCGGTATCGGGTGCGTCGAACTCGCCCGTTCCCGTGGCCTTCTGCGCAATCCCGCGCAGGGTGGTCTGCGGCTTGTACACCATGCCATCGCGGCTCTCGGCGCCTTTCACGGTGCCATAGGTCACGCGCAGGGTGGAATTGGCGTCGGGGGCCAGCAGGTCGCCATTCTTGGCGAGCAGCGCCTCAACATAGCGGGGCGTGAGGCGGGAGAGCGCCCCGGCACGGGCCTTGGCCACCTCGCGCAGGCGCTCCTGCAGGGGCGCCAGGGCATTGATGACCACCAGCATGGAGTCGTCGCTCGCCCGAAGCGCCGCAAGGTCGGCCTCGAAGAGGGCAAGCCTCTGCTCCTTCGCATAGAGCCTGCTGCCGGAGACGGCATGCTCGACCCAGGCGGCGACGAGGGGCGCGGACTCGGCGGCGGGCTGGCCGGCGCGCAGGCCGATGCGCGTATCCAATTCCTCGATACGCTGGTCGGCGGGCAGGGCGGCCACGGACGTGAGGATGTAGGTGAGCAGGGCGCGGTCCGCGCGCGCGTCGATGCTGCGTTGCAGGCGGTCGAGTCCCTCGCGGATGCGCTGCCAGTTGCGCTGCTGGTAATAGGGATCGCGCTCAGCGTCGGGCTTGGCGCGCTCGGTGGCAAGGCGGTGCAGCGTGTCGGCGGCGCCGAGGGCGCCCACATTGGTGAGCTCGGCCAGCAGGGCGTCGCGCTCGCGGGTGCGGGCGCGCTCGGCCACGATGGCGCCGATGCCGGGGATGACATCCGCGTAACGGGCCTTGCGCGCCGGATCGGCCTCGATCCAGGCCTGAAGCTCGCGCTCGGCCGCCTGCTTCTGCGCGAGCACGCCGCCGCGCGACATCGCGGCCAGCACGCCGCGGGTCTTGGTCAGGGCGTTGTTGAGGCCGCGGATGCGGGTGGAAACGCGCAGCGCGAGCTCCTTGTCCTTGGCCGAGATCTCCTCGAGCAGTGCAATCTGCTCGGCGTAGCGACGGATGATGCGGGGCTGGCTGTACTCGACCGACTCACGCACGACCTCGTAGCTGCCGAAGCGGTTCGTGCGGCCGGGATAGCCGGCGACAAAGACGACATCGCCCGGCGAGGCGCCCTTGGGGGAGACCTTCAGCCAGTGGCGCGGGCGGAAGGGCACGTTGTCCTTCGAGTAGGGGGCCGGTTTGCCGTCCTTGGAGACATAGGCGCGCAGGAAGGAAAAGTCGCCGGTGTGGCGCGGCCATTGCCAATTGTCCGTCTCGCCGCCGAAGTTGCCGATGCCGGCCGCGGGCGCGTACACCAGGCGAACGTCCTGGATCTCAAGCTGCAGGATCGCGAAGTAGCGCAGGCCCTCGAAGAAGGACGAGACCGTGCAGCGGTAGCCCTTCTCCTTCTCACGCGCTGTAGTGGCGGCCTTGATACGCTGCTCCAGCAGCTTGCCGCGCTCCAGGTCGCCGAGCCCCTCGGGCAGGCCGGACAGGATCTCCGAGGTGACCTCCTCAACGGACACCGTCACATACACGCGGGAGCCGGGCCCGCTGGGCAGCTCCTCCCCGCGGGTGCGGGCCAGGAAGCCGTTCTCCATGAGATCGCGATCGGGACGTGAGTTGAACTGCAGCGCCCCCTGCACGCAGTGGTGGTTGGTGACGATGAGGGCGTCCGACGAAACGAAGGAGGCACTGCAGCCGCCAAGCGAGACGATGGCACCCATGGGATGCGCGGAAAGGTCGGCGAAAATGGAGGGATCCCCGCGGTAGCCCAGCGCCTCGAGGCGCGGCCGCAGGGAGGGAACCTGCTGGGGCATCCACATGCCCTCCTCTGCCTGCGCAGGCGCAAGGAGGGAGACAAACAGGCCGAGTGAGAGAAGACGCGATTTCATGGAGGAGGGGAAGCTGCCACCCCCACGCTCCGACCGGACAGTGGCGGCGCGCGGGAACGGCTGTGTTGGGGATGAGAAAGCTCATCCCCGGGAAGCCTCCACCTGAAGCCGCAAACATGCCCAACAGTGCGCCCCAAAGCGGGTAACAGGGACGCAAATCGCAGCGATAACCCCTGATAATGCGCGCGATGAGCCGCCCTGAAAGGCGGACGAAATGCAGCGGGGGCGCGATGAGCCGCAGGCCATACTTGTCCTTCAGCGCAGCTTCCGCGGGAATATCCTCACCGGACCAGATGCGCTGCTGCGTCCAGGCCGCCGCGGGGGCGGTCCAGAAAGGGTCCTGCGCGGGCAGGCCGAGGTGCAGCAGGCCGGCCAGGCACAGGTAGAGGCTGCCCGTGGAAATGTAGCGTTCGCGGATGGACGGCTGGTGCCCGACGGCGCCGACCTGGAGCCAGCCCCTGCTGTCGAAGGTGCCGGGGGCCTCGACCATGCGGCGCAGCACGGCGGTGAGGGCGGAGCGCACCGCGCCCGGCGCCAGCTCGGGGGCCAGGTTCCGGCGCAGGATCGTGTCGGAGAGCTGCTGCAGCGCGCCGAAACGGTAGGCGCTGGAGCGGCCGAGGATGGGGAAGGTGCCCTCGGGTGAGATCAGCCGCTCCTGGAAGCTGGCGTAGCGCCGCGCGCGCGCCTGAAGCAGGGGGCGCTGCCTGTCGAGCGCCTCGGAGGGCGGCCCGAAGTCGGCGACCGTGGCGAGCATGGGCTGGATGACGTAGCTGTTGTAGTAGTCTGAGTGATACGCGGGACCGTCGCCATACACGCCATCGCCCAGATACCACTCCTCGTGGCGGCGCAACGCGTAGTCGATGGGCGCACGATTGCAGTCCCCCGTGAAACGCCAGAGGGCGGTCTCGACCATTGCGGAGAAGAGCAGCCAGTTGCTTTCGACCGGCTTGATCACGCGTGTCGCCTTGAGGGCGGCGACGAGGCGCTGCTGGTCCTCGGGGGCGAGCTTGGCCCAGAGCTGCGTGGGGGCGCGCAGGAGCGCCTGCGCCAGGAAGGCGGCGTCGACGAGCGGCTGGCCGCCCTTGGAAAAGTTCATCTTCCCCTCGGAGGCCAGGCGGCCGGTCTGTTCCAGGCCGCGCAGCGCGAGTGCAAGAAAGCGAGACCGAAGGCGGCCCTCCTCGTCCTCGCCCGGCCCGAGCTCAAGCCAGGGTGCCAGGCCCACAAGCGTGCGGCCGAAGGCCTCAAGGGGCGCAACGTCGCGCCGCTTCGCCTCCCAGTCGTTCGCCGGCATGCGTTCCGCCAGCTGACCCTCGGCGGCCGCCTCCAGGACGGGACCTGCGATGCGCACAGCCACGGAAACCGTGTAGGCGCGGTCCTCAGCGCCCGTGCCCGCACGGGCAAGCGGACCGGCAAGCAGGACAGTGAACAGGAGGACCAGAAACTTCAGAAGACGGGGCATGGCAAAAGGATTTGGAGACGCGGTCATAGAGGCAAGGCCCGAGCATGACGCAGCTTCGACTGAAAGGAAACAGGGGCGGGAGTGGAAGCCCTGGAACTGCCCTCCAGTAAAGGAAGCAGGGAGGGGCAGGCGGGCACAGGATCCAACGCACAGGGGGAGGAGCCCCTTCGACATTTTCCCTGCCTTGTATATATGCCGCCCCCCCCTGAACATCCGACATCCGACATCCGACATC